>JAAZVD010000132.1 GCA_018623785.1 Bacteroidota bacterium
AAAGCCATTTTCGACCCGGACAGTATCCTGAACCCCGGCATGATCACGGGTGCCGAGCCCATGACCGATCATCTGCGCTTCGGTTCGGCGTACCAAACGCAGCAACTGCGCACGAATCTGGACTTCACTCAGGATCTGGGGTATGCCAGCGCTGTCGAGATGTGTAACGGTGCCGGCGTGTGCCGCAAGCTGGGATCTGGTACGATGTGCCCCTCGTTCATGGCCACGCGCGAAGAGGAGCATTCCACACGCGGGCGGGCCAATGCCCTGCGCAATGTGCTCAATGGTCGGCTCGACCCCGCTCTTTTGACCGACAAGCGCCTCTACGATACGATGGATCTCTGCCTCTCCTGCAAGGCGTGCAAGGCTGAGTGTCCCTCGTCGGTGGACATGGCCACGATCAAGGTGGAGTTCCTGGATCGCTACCATCGTGCCAATGGAACGCCGCTGCGTTCGACATTCTTTGCCCGTGCTGCGTTGCAGGCGCGTCTTTTGAGTGGATGGACGGCCCACGTGGTGAACAGGATTACGAATCTGCCTGTCATGCGGGGGCTCATGGAGCGGACGCTGGGTATTTCAGCGCAGCGTACGTTGCCCTCGTTTGCCCCCGAGCCGTTCACGGCGTGGCACCGCAGCCATGTTCGCGGGGCCGCGCGTGGGAGTGAGCGTCCGCGGGTGGTGCTCTTCAACGACACGTTCAATACGTACCACTACCCGGACGTGGCCCGGTGCGCCACGCTGTTCCTGGAGGCGTGTGGTTTTGAGGTCATTTTGCCCGGTCACCGGTGCTGCGGCCGACCGGCTATTTCAAAGGGACTGGTCGATGTAGCCCGCACACAGGCGTCGGAAACGCTGGACAAGCTGTTGCCGTTTGCGAAGGAAGGCCTGCCCATCATCGGCTTGGAGCCCAGCTGCATCCTGTCCTTCGACGATGAATACCATCGGCTCTTGCCGGGGGATGATCGCGTAGGGGTGGTGGCCGAACGCGCCATCCTCTTCGATCAGTTCGTGGCGAATCTGGATCCGGACGATTTACCAACGATGACGGGCTACGACGACGTGCTGCTGCATGGCCACTGCCATCAAAAAGCGGAGGTGGGTACGGCAGGGACGCACGCTGCCATTGGGCGTATTGAAGGCTGCAGCGTGAGCGAAGTGGACTCGGGATGCTGCGGCATGGCCGGGTCGTTCGGTTTCGAGAAGGAGCATTATGACCTTTCCATGTCTATCGGAGAGCAGCGGCTTTTCCCGGCCGTGCGGGAGACGCCGCGGCATGTTGCGGTGGTGGCCCCGGGCGTCAGTTGCCGGCAACAGATTGCCGAGGGCACGGGTCGAGCGGCACTGCACCCGGCAGAGCTCCTCTATCGTGCCATGATGCGCGCGCAGGGGGTCGATGATGGGCAGTCGGATGATGGGCAATCAGGCGGTGGGGCTTCTGGTGATGGCGCCGTGCTTCCAGCCGCGCCGGCGGAGGTCGGGGCATGACCGATCATCACATGACCCCGGATGAATTCCGCGAGCACGGTAAACGGGTCGTGGACTGGATTGCGGATTACTACGAGTGGGTGGAGTCCCAGCGCGTCTTGCCCGACCTGAAGCCCGGTGACCTTCGCGCCTCATTACCCGCGGATCCGCCCGAGAAAGGAGAGCCCTTCGAACATATTCTGGGTGATGTGGACACCTTGATTGCGCCGGGCCTGACGCATTGGCAGAGCCCCAAGTTCATGGCCTATTTCCCGTCCAACACCTCTTTTCCCTCCATTTTGGGGGAGATGCTGGCGGCGGGCATGGGGCAGCAGGGAATGGTCTGGAAAACGAGTCCCGTTTCCACCGAGCTCGAGACCCATGTCATGGACTGGCTGGTAACGCTTCTGGATCTGCCGGCGCATTTTCGTGGCAACGGAGTCATCCAGGATACAGCGTCGAGTGCCACGTTGTGCGCCATGCTGGCCGCGCGGGAGCGTATTACGGGCGGTAAGGCCAATCGGGAGGGAGTTCCCTCGAATCTGGTGGCTTACACATCAGACCAAGCCCATTCGTCCATCCAGAAGGCTGCGCGGATCGCGGGCATCGGGGACGATCGTATGCGACTGATCCCGACGGATGAGCAGTTCCGGATGGACACGGCCGCCCTCGAAGCCGCGATCCGCGCGGACAAAGCGGCGGGCCTCGCGCCGTTTTTCGTGTGCGCGGCCGTTGGCACGACGTCGTCGATGGCCGTGGATGATGTATCCGGGATTGCCAGTGTCCTGCGGCGCGAGGCCCCCGGTATGTGGATTCATGTGGACGCGGCCATGGCAGGCACGGCCGCCGTGTGTCCCGAATTCCGCTGGATCCACAACGGGCTGGAGCAGGCCGATTCGTACTGCTTCAATCCGCACAAGTGGATGTTCACGAATTTCGACTGTAATGCCTTCTGGGTTCGGGATCGCAAGGAGCTCATCGATGCGCTCAGCATCCTGCCTGAATATCTGCGTACGGCCGAGCATCTCTCGGGCGATGCCATCGATTACAGGGACTGGCAGATCCCCCTGGGTCGCCGGTTCAGAGCGCTCAAGCTGTGGTTCGTCCTGCGCCATTACGGCGCGAAGGGCCTGCGAGTGCATATTGCTGAGCACGTCCGTCTGGCCGCGACCTTCGAGGCCCACGTTTTGGCCAGCGACGATTTTGACCTGGTTGTGCCGCGTTCGTTGAATCTGGTCTGCTTTGCTCATCGGAGAGGGGATGCCTTTACTGAGCAGTTGATGGAAGCGGTGAACGCCTCGGGAGATCTTTACCTAAGTCACACCCGGCTCGGGGACCGCTACACGATTCGTTGCTGCATCGGGGGCAGGGACCTACAAGAGCGCCATCTCGATGCGGCATGGGATCTCATTGTCCGTACGGCTCACAGTCTGGCAGCCTCCGTGTGATGCAGCAGGAATCGCCCCGATATCTTCGCGAGACGCTGGGGACCTGGGTCGGGCCTGCCCTCTTTGTGCTCTGCTGGATCGTTCCGGCCCCGGAAGGATTGTCGGTGGCTGCCTGGCACACGGCTGGTGTCGGTCTGTGGATGGCCATCTGGTGGATGAGCGAGGCCGTACCGATTCCGGTTACTTCGCTCTTGCCCATGGTGCTCTTTCCAGTGCTCGGTGTGGCGCCCATCCGTGAGGCTGCGGCGCCGTATGCCAATCCCCTGATCTACCTGTTCATGGGCGGATTCATTCTGGCTGTCGGCATGGAAAAAACGGGCTTGCACAAACGCATCGCTTTGTCTCTGCTGAGGCGGGTCGGTACGCGGCCAGACGCAATTATCGCCGGATTCATGCTCTCAGGGGCCCTGTTGAGCATGTGGGTGACGAACACGGCGACAACCATGATGATGCTGCCCATTGGATTGTCGATTGTAGCACTGGCTCAGGGAGACCCGGAAGCAGACGCGTTCCCCAACTTCGGTCCGGCGCTGATGCTGGCCATTGCCTATTCCTGCACCATTGGCGGTCTAGGTACGCTTATTGGAACGGTGCCCAATGCCCTCGTGGCTGGTTTCATGCAGGAGACCTACGGCATTGAGATCGGATTCGTGCAGTGGATGGGCGTTGGCATTCCACTGATTGTTGTGGGATTGCCAATGACCTGGGTATTGCTCACCAAATACCTGTTCAAACTGGGCCGCACACCAATACCGGGATTGGCGGACTTGATTCACCGACAAACGCTGGCCCTCGGTCGTCCACGTCGTGATGAGGCGTGGGTCTTCCGTGTCTTCCTTCTGGTTGTCGGTCTATGGCTGACGCGGCCGCTTTTGGCAGCATGGATGGGCGGGCTCACAGACACGAGTATAGCCCTCCTGGGTGCCTTGCTTCTTGTTCTGATTCCCACCGAGAATCCCGGGAAAAGCTGGGAATCTCGCTTTTTGATCACCTGGGACGATGCCAAGCGATTGCCATGGGGCATCCTGGTGCTTTTTGGCGGCGGCTTGTCCCTGGCTGCTTCCATCAGTGAGACGGGACTGGCGGCCTGGCTCGGGACGCTCATTTCCGGCATTTCGGACTGGCCCGTCATCCTGATTATTCTGACGGTGACCTTGCTGGTCATTTTTCTGACCGAACTGACCTCCAACACGGCCACGACGGCGGCTTTCTTGCCTGTGATGGCTTCCGTGGCACTTGGCATTGGTCAGGATCCGTTTCTGCTGACCATTCCAGCTACGCTGGCCGCGAGCGCCGCTTTCATGCTACCTGTGGCCACGCCTCCCAATGCCATTGTGTACGGATCCAATTTGATTTCGATACCCCAGATGGCCCGGACGGGCATCTGGATGAATCTGCTTTTCACCGTCCTGATGACCGGGATGGTCTATTTTCTGGTCCAATGGGTGTTTGGTGTCGAGCCGGGCGTTCTTCCCACGTGGGCATTCTGATATCGTATAGTTCATTCCTTGGCCCGAAGTAATCATGCATTTGACTGATCCGAACCACTCTGTATTTGTAGCCGGGCATCGTGGCCTCGTGGGCTCTGGTGTTGTGCGGGCGCTGCGCGATGCCGGTTTTGAAAATCTTGTTCTGCGAACCCGTCAGGAGCTGGACCTGACGGACAAGGCGGCTGTACGTGCGTTCTACAACGCCGAGAAGCCGGACTTCGTGGTCGTTGCGGCCGCCAAAGTGGGGGGTATCCTGGCCAACGATTCCTATCCGGCTGATTTCCTGCACACCAACCTGGAAATCCAATCCAATGTCATCCACGGGGCCTTTGAGGCGGGTGTCAAGCGCCTGATTTTTCTTGGCAGCACGTGCATCTACCCCAAGCTGGCGCCGCAGCCGCTCAAAGAAGAGTACCTCCTGACGGGCCCGCTCGAGCCCACGAACCAGTGGTACGCCATCGCCAAGATTGCGGGCGTTAAACTGTGCGAAGCGTTGCGCCGGCAGCACGGAGTGGATTTTGTGTCGATGATGCCGACCAATATGTACGGTCCGGGGGACAACTTCGACCTGCAGTCATCGCACGTCCTGCCGGCCCTGATCCGCAAATTTCATGAGGCGAAGGGGACCGATCAGCCGGTCACGCTCTGGGGGACAGGCTCCCCCAAACGCGAGTTCATGTACGTCGATGATCTGGCCTCCTCGATCGTGCACGTACTTCGGACCCCGGAGGAGGCGCTCTACGAGGCTGCGCCCGACGGACTGATCAATGCCGGCGTGGGAAAAGACCTGTCCATTGCCGACCTGGCTGAAACGATAAAACGCGTCGTCGGCGCCTCCAACCCCATTGTCTACGACACGGACAAGCCGGACGGTACACCCCGCAAGCTGGTGGATGTTACCCGGCTCTTTGCCATGGGATGGCGGCCCAAGGTGGACTTGGAAGAGGGCATTCGACGCACCTATGCGTGGTACTTGGAGCAGACCGCCTAAGTCCGAGCCCCGGCCTCCGGAGCAT
>JAAZVD010000133.1 GCA_018623785.1 Bacteroidota bacterium
CGGTATGTCCAGCCGTTCGGTGGGTCTTGGAAGAGCCGTTGTGCAAAGCGAAGATGGCTGGATTGCCGAGCTCTGGGAGGGCCGCAAGGTGTCCACATCACTGATCCGGGAATAGGTCCCCGCCCCTCACTGATTTCTCCGCACTCAGTCACCCATCGCTCCGATAGCCATCACTCAAGCGCTGAGCGCCAGATTATTTCCGCCCCGCAAGGCGCGCGCAAAAGCTCGAACCCAATCTGAGGCAACACACAGACGAAGTGCCTCGACCGTCCCGAACGGTCCGGCTACGCTCCAGCCTTTCTCCGTACCACACAAGGCAGAGGCCACCATGGCGTCCGAAGCGCGTCTCCCCAACGACAGACGTCCAAACGCGGAAAACCAGGTCGGATGTGCCTGCATGAGTGCGTAGGCCGCATCCACTACCGATTCCAGAGACGCGTCCACGGTACATCGATACAAGACATCGAATCCACCATAGACCAGCATCAATGCATCCTGATCAGAAGCAGAAGCGACCCAGGCTGATCGGCAACAGATGCCAATGCGTTTGTCTCCCTTCTGGAGCACGATATCTACCGGTAACTCGCCGTCTGGGGTAGCTACCCAATGGCCTTCCTCCACCCGGACGGAGGTATCCAGCATGGCACGCATGGCCCCCAGGAGCCTACCTGCCGCTGAGGGACGTGTTGGCAGTGGGCGTAGCGTGTGACGGGCTGCCGACCCACGGTCGGCAGCCCGTTGCTGCAACCATTCTACGGTCGGGAAAGCGGAGACAGTAATTCGGGGCGACGTGTTCATATCGGGGTACCTTTTATCGTTCGGACCCAGGATACGAACAGGGGTATGACACCATTTTGTCATACCCCTTGTTCACTTTTTTTCGTGCTTCAAAAATAGGTCAGCGTAGCGGCCGCCCCACCTTGACATACCAACCGCCCGTACTTCCTGTGGCCACCTCCATGCGCAGCGGTAAACCAAAGGGGTAGGACAGACCTACGCCGATTTCGTGATGCAGCCCGCTGAAGGTGCCCAGGTCCGGATCGGAAGAGAAGGCATGTCCCCCGAATGCATGGATGCGCCACCCCCGCTCAGCCAGCGACCACAGTCCAAGCTTCTCAAAAGGTGCTGTCGTAAAGTCGTGGGCCCAGAACACGCCGAGCAATTCATCAGCCAGAAATCGTCCGTTGGGTAAGGACCTGAATACCGCTACGTCAGCAAACGGACCGGCTGAGCCGGAGAGACCGAATTGGCGCTGCACTGGCAAACTGCCTTTGCTGGTGCCACCAATGGCCGTCACACGTAACCAGTTGGGGCGGGACCGGCGGCGATAAAACGTAGTTATACGCGCGGTTGCACGGGCCTCGATTCGGGTGAAATCGAAGTCCGAAGCAAGATGCCAGCCCGGGGTTCGCTCCCACGAAACTTCCATCGACGCCCTGCTCCGATCTCCCATCACAAATCCGACCTCGGTCGAGCGCAACCATCCATTCGCAATGGACGGATTCTCCCGCTGGACGTTGCGAAAAAGCCAACCGTTGAAGTCGCTCAGCTTTTCCAACGATCGGTGCCGTTCGTTATTGAGCCGGATGGAGACAAGTGCCGGAAACCAGCCCAGATCGACATCCAAGCTTACACGCTGCTTCCTCAGATCGTAATAATCGTAGAGATCGTCCCATCCCAGATAGGTAGATATACCAGGTACGAGGCGCCCCAAGCCATCCCCTCGCGCTACGATGGAAGTAGCATCCATGGCCATAACATCAAGAAAGCCCCGCAGCGGCCCAAGATGCCAGGGAATGCTGCCTTCGGCCTTATAGGAAGGCCGTTTCCGCTCTACGGAATACCCCGCTGATGCTGCCCACCTACCCTCTTGACCGATGCCCCCGCTGAATCCTGCGCCGGGATGCCAGCCGTCCACCCGGTTGTACCAGAACCAATCCTCCCCTGCAATGCGCTGCGCCGTACTCAACCGGGTGGACGGCTCCACATCCTCTCCGGCTGGCTTCTCCGTTACGTCCACCGCTGTGTAGTTGGCCAACATTCCCTCCGGCCGGAAGGCCCGGTGCAAGGTCATGGTCGGATCGAGCGTGGCTATCTGCTCGGCCTCAAGCGGGGTAGCCGGTATATACGAGGGATTGCGCCGGAACAGGTCGGTGTTGAACGCTGCCAAAGGGTCCCTGACCACGGCCGGACCCACCCTAGCCAGAGAATCCGGAACAGGCGGGTTCACGGCGTGAAGGGAAAGCCCTGAGACTTGATGATAGCGCGCCTGCGGATAGGCGACCCCGGCCCGGCCAAATTCCACCACGCCCTGCGCGATCAGACTTTGTGGCAACCACACGGAATCGTGGACGGCGATGAAACGCTGCTCCAAAACGACATCGTGGGACTTGACAGGCGGCAGCACGTCCGTGCCAGGCCAAGGTCGAGCAGTGACCTGCACCACCGACCATACGGAGTCCATGATGGCCATGGAACCGGTAAAGGCCGGCAACGTGGCCGACCGCGGCCGGAAAAAAATCTCGATCACCCGACGCCCGTCAAACTCGCGCGTCGCACCGAGCGTAAACTGGTATAGGTCCACAGCATCGGAATGAAGGGGACCGGCATAGCGGGTGCCGAGGATATCGACATCCGGATCGAGGAAGTTTGGAACAGGATGGGGCGAAGCGAAGCGAAACAGCTCGCTGCGGCTGGGCTGAGAACGCTCCGCACGAATGACCTCCCGCGGACCTGCATCAGACGTCCACCAGGAGGCGCGGACACTTTCGTTCATCTGAACCAGGTCAAAATCCGCATTTAGCAGGAATCGGGTGTACACATCGGCATAGCTGGCTGTCGTGTGCTCCCGCATCCGGTCCCGTGCTGCCATGGCGCGCCGTACGATGCCCTCGGCCGGATTATCACCCGTAACTATCAGATCGTCCAGGACCAACAAAGACGGCTCGAGCCGGATAGTTACGCCGGCCAGATCCCCGGATGTGATGACTACTGCCTGCGAACGATATCCGATATACCGGACTTCGATGGTTACCGGGACCTGCGGCAACGTAATCAGAAACTGTCCCTGAGCGTTCGAGATCGTACCCTGCAGCCCACCTTCAATCTGAACCGTGGCATGAGGCAGCGGCTGACCCGTTTCAGCATCCAGAACGGTTCCTCTGAGTGCAATCTGTGCTGACGCCGTCCACGCGGGCATACAGACATACAAGAACAAGCACAGACACAGGCGCAGCGACCACCGGAACGCGGCTCTGCCTTCGGCAGTTGATGCGGTCATCGTGTAGGTGGCTGAAAGCATGCGAATGTTGGCGGGTGATGTCGGACCGCCAAGAGGAGGTCGGTGTTCCAACGCAGGGTGCTGAACGCTCCAGCCCGCGTCTCATCGTAAATGTCACCTTGCCAACCTTGTAACGTACCAACCTGTCAGAATCATGTATCATCTCATCGGAAAACAGGTTCGCGTACATCTATACAGCCGGGACGGCATCGCCGTGGGAAGCATCACCGGTCGCGTAGCCGATGTCGCCGAAAGCGTGGAGGTAGCCGAAGGCATGATGAAGGACCTCGTGTTCGTGGTAGATATCGACACAGGAGATCCCGAAGCGCCTTACAAGAACAGTGCGGGCATGGAGGGCGAATCCTGGTTTGCGGTACAGGACATTGAAGTCATCGATGAAGAGGGACCACGGCTCTTCACGAATTGAGTGCAGACGCGTCCCGTGATACAGCCCTGATAACCCCAAGGAGCCGTAGAACCTTTGGCAAGGCCTACGCCAGGGCCTTCAAAAGCCGTGGAAACGCCTTGCTGTTGCAAATGTAACATTTAAAGTTACATTTATATATGGCTTCGACTCAATATGCAACGGCGCTCCACATCCTCGTCCTGCTGGCTGCAGAAAAGGAAGAGACGCACACATCCACCTCCTTGGCAGCCCGGATGGACACCAATCCCGTGGTCCTTCGCCGGATGATCGCCGACCTGGCACAAGCTAGACTGGTTGAAACACGTCGCGGTGCCGGCGGTGGTGTCTCCCTGACACTAGACCCCGAGGAGATTACCCTCGGCCAGGTTGCCGATGTCATTGACGCCGACATGACGTTCGACGTGCACCATGTACCGGACCAACCCGAAGCGGATTTCATGACCGATGCAGCCCTGGCCGCCATAGAAGCACAACGCCGAGAGCTGCATGCGGCTTCCATCCAAGAGCTGGATCGTATCACGCTCAGAGACATCATGCACGCCGCCACGCTGCGCGCCGATCTGGCACGTCTGGTGGCAAACGGATTGAGTGACGACGAAATACGGTCCGGATTTCGGATTGATAACGGCAGGCTGGTGCCCGTCGACTCCTGAATCAGGCCTCGAACCGCCGTATGTTCTCCTGCCCACTCCCAGCTTCTTCCTCCATCTCGTCATGCGCCGCCTGATCCCTCTGCTACTGCTCCTTGCCCTGCCCTCCTGCTCGCCCGCTCCCAAGCCCAATGTCGTCCTCGTCATCGTCGACGACCTTGGATGGAAAGATCTGAGCATAACCGGCAGCGAGGCCTATCAAACGCCTGCCATTGACCGCCTCGCTGAAACAGGTATTCGCTTTACGCGCTTCTACGCAGACAGCCCCGTGTGCTCACCGACTCGAGCAGCCCTGATGACCGGTAAACACCCCGCCAGACTGGACATCACGAACTGGATTGGTGGCCAACAGAAAGGGCAGCTCTTGCAGGCCGACTATCAATGGCAGTTGCCACCGGAAGAAACAACCATCGCCGAACACTTCAAGGCCGCTGGTTATGCCACAGGCTTTATTGGCAAATGGCACCTGGGCGATGAGGGATTCTTGCCTCAGGACCAGGGTTTCGACATGAACGTAGCCGGGCACGCAGCCGGTCATCCGGCCTCCTTCTTCTGGCCCTACGCCCGGAAAGGCGGCTCCCCGTGGGATGTACCGGACCTCGAAAGCGGCGAAGAGGGCGAATATCTGACCGATCGGCTGACCAATGAGGCGCTTGGTTTCATTGATGAACACGCTGAAGAGCCCTTCTTCCTCGTACTGTCCCATTATGCGGTGCACACACCCATTCAGGCGCCGGAGGACATGATTGCCGCAGAGCAGGATCGCCTCGACCGGGACCCACCATGTCCGGAGGCGCCGTTCGAAGACGATCCAACCTGGTCTACGACCCGAACGTGTCAAAGCCGAGCGGATTATGCTGCCATGATGACCAGCACAGATCAAAGCATCGAACGCCTGATGGAGTCGCTGGCGGACCATGGCCTGGACGATCGGACAATCATAGCCTTCGTCTCAGATAACGGTGGGCTGTCCACCCTGATGCGAGGACGTACTTCCGGTCC
>JAAZVD010000134.1 GCA_018623785.1 Bacteroidota bacterium
ACCGTCAGTGTGCAACGTTCGTGCTCGGGGCGATTCTCTTTGTGTGGACCCTTCTCCCCGGTTCAGGGAGCGCCCAGGTGCGCATCAGCGAGTCCGAACGAACCCCCGACGGTACTACGCTGACGTTTGAATTCGACTGGGATACTTCCTTGTCTGCCTTCCTGGATTCTGCCGGGGTACCTATCTGGTCCCATGCGTCACTGGCTGCAGCATCGGGCGGATTGCTGACCACGTCCCATGCGCTGGAACTACCTGACAAGCGTTTTCCCACGCTGCAACTCATGTCCCGGGATTACGAGGAGCGGGAGGTGGCCATGGCGCTTGAAGAGGATGATCCCTGGCCGCAGCAGCCACCCGTGTGGGGATCGGGTCTGGGCACAGCACGCAAACGCCACCTGGTCAACATCGTAACCATGCCCTACCGGCTCAATCCGGACTCCGGCCGGATAGAACGACTACGGAAGCTGGTCGTGAGGATCGCGTTTGGAAAAGACTCTTTCTCTCCTGAATCCAAGCCGGAACCGACGGGTAAGCGGGTAACGGACAGTGCTCTAGCCGACGGCTCGCTGTATCGAATCTCGGTTTCAGAAGAGGGCGTCTACCGTATTACGCGAGCCTTTCTTTCTTCGCTGGGGCTCAACCCGGATAGTATCGACCCCGATCATGTTCGCCTTTTTTCCAACGGAGGGCAGCCCTTGCCCGCGCTTGTCGGGGCCGAAAGGATTGACGATCTACGCGAGGTTCCGGCGTGGCGCACCGGGGGCGGCGACGGACAGTTTGACGCCGATGATGAAGTGCTGTTTTTTGCCCGGGGACCCCGCGGTTGGACGTGGAACGGATCGGCATTTGAGCACTACGTGCATCCATTTTCGACCGATAATGCAGTCATTCTGAAGATCGGGTCCGGGATGGGCCCTACGCTCCCCGTGCGCGTAGATGGCAGTACGCAGACGGCTCCGGAGCAGGAAACTACGCGCGGCAGACAGGTCGTAGACCTCGAGGAGACGGTTTGGTCGCGCGAGCACGGTAGTGGTCAGGACTGGGTCAGTACTCGGATCCGACCCGGATCCGATCGGGTCATTTTCTCGGGTCTGGCCTTACCAGGCCTGATGGCAGGAACGGTAACCTATAAGGCCAGGGTTGCTATCGCCTCGAATCCTCGGGCCACGGTGGCCATGCTTTCGGAGGGGACTGTGCTCGCACAGCAGACCGCTTCCACTATCATCGTGAACGACCCGGAGGCGTCGGCAGCTTCGCCTTCGGTTTTTTCGTTCGTCCAGCAAGTGGCAGAGGGACAGCCCCTATCGCTCTCTATGCGTCTTCTTAATCAGGCCAATGATCCTCAAGCTGCGCTGGATTGGGTCCGAATGGAGTACGAGCAGGCGCTTCGTGCGCAGGATGACTACCTATCCTTCACCACGCGGCCCGAAGTAACGGGAGCTCAACGGTATCGGCTTGCCGGATTTACAACCACACCCTTGGTTTGGGATGTGACCGGAGGTCTGATGCACGACGCATATTTCGTTGAGGGAACGGGTGGCGATTACCTGGCGCATGTACCTGAGCACGCCGATGACGCATCTCCTCGCGACATCGTGGCGTTTGCCCCCGACGCCGTTCGAGACGTGGCAGCGGATCAGGCGCGCAGTATCCCAAACCAGAATCTTCATGGCGTTTCGTCCTGGCCGGCCCTTGTTATTGTTACGGCCGACCCTTTCCTGGCCGCTGCCGAGCGGTTGGCAGACCATCGGCGGGGTCAGGGGCTTGACGTTACGGTGGTTACACAGGATCAGGTTTTCAACGAGTTTTCCGGTGGTGTACCCGATATGCGGGCCGTTCGCGACTATATGGCATTCCTCTACGGTCGCACGAACAACCCTGATATGATTCCACGCTACCTGCTCTTGTTCGGCGACGGTCATTACGACTATCGAGGCCTCTCGGGTGTGGAAAATGCCCAGATAAACCACATTTTTCCGTTCGAGACGGAGGAGTCTTTCCGCACGGTAGCCTCCTACACATCCGATGACTATTTCGGTTTGTTGGATCCTGATGAGGGAGAATGGACCTTCGTTTCCATCCAGAGCAAATCCCAGGAGCGTCTCGATATCGGTATTGGACGGCTGCCCGTACAGACGGCTTCCGAGGCCGCAATGATGGTAGATAAACTGATCCGCTATGATGACCCGGCTACGTTTGGATCATGGCGTTCCACCTACACCGCCATTGCAGATGACGGTCCCACTGGATTGTCAGCGCAGCAGAATGATGCAGACCTGCACCTGACCAACATCGATCAGGTGGTGCAATACATTGCCGATGATATTTTTCCGGCCATCAACGTCAATAAAATCTACGGGGAAACGTACGAGCGTGTATTTCTGAACGGTTTTCGGCTGCCCCAGGCGCGAAGGGACATTCTGGATGCCATTGAGCGGGGGACACTCGTGGTCAATTACAGCGGGCACGGTGGACCGGACGGCTTGGCCCAGGAAGGTATTTTTACCAGAGAAGATGCCGCATCCCTGACCAATCAGGACCTGCTTCCCGTCATGATCACGGCAACATGTTCATTCGGTTGGTGGGATCTGGAAGAGGAGCAGAGTGGGGCAGAGGTTATGCTCCTCAACCCGTCGGGTGGTGCCATCGCCCTGCTTACATCGGTTCGGCTGGCCTACACATCCCCGGGACAGAACACTCTGAACGCCGGTCTGAATCGGGTCCTGAATCGGGAGATGTTCCTCAGGGATGATGGATTACCCCGCCGTTTGGGAGACATTCTCCGGGTTACGAAGAATACGGAAGTGGGTCTGGAGGGGAACAGTCGAAAGTTCAATCTCTTGGGCGATCCAAGCATGCGCCTAGGTATTCCAGCCGGCCAGGCTGTGGTAGAATCCCTTTCAGGGGTGGACCTTGCTTCGGAAATCGGTCAGCTGAAGGCGCTCGATAAAGTCCGTATTTCCGGTACCATCCGGGATGATTCCGGCCAGATAGATACCGCTTTTGACGGTTTGGTCAGTGTATCTGTCTTTGATGCTGAACGCCGCATTACCATCAAGGAACGCCGGTATCATATCGAACCCTTCTTTCGCGAGCGCGAAGATTTGCTTTGGCGGGGCGACGTGCGCGCGCAGGCGGGGCAGTATCAGGCTACATTCGTGGTTCCGAAAGATATCAGTTATACCGATCTGCGGGGTCGCATAGCAGTTTATGCTCGAAACGGGGGCGATCAGGCCCTTGGGTACTCGGAAAACTTTCTGGTGGGTGGGACCTCGGACTCGCCGCCTCAGGATGCTGTTGGTCCGGATATCGAAATGTATATCGGAGACTCCACGTTCGTCTCGGGTACCACCGTGGCCGCCGATCCCGAATTGATTGTCTCCCTCTACGACGATTCGGGAATAAACACGGTAGGGACGGGTGTGGGTCACGAAATCCTGTTGGCCATCGATGGCAACGAGGAGGGGGCTGTGGACATAGGCTCGGCTTTCGTCGCAGAGCCGGACTCCTACCAGAAAGGAGAAATCCGATGGCCGCTCCAGGATCTTGAACCGGGTCTCCACACGGTCAGTGTGCGTGCCTGGGATGTGCTCAACAATTCGAACACCGCAGAAATATCGTTCAATGTCGCTGACGACAAGGTGTTGGAGGTGTTCAATGTGTATACCTATCCGAACCCCATGAGTCGGGAAACCCGATTCGTCTTCGATCATAACCAGCCAGCGGGAACGCCGGCGGACGTTCAGATTCGGATCTTTACCCTGAGTGGTCGACCGATCCGAACCATTTCCACGGATGAAGCCCTTCCGGGAGGTGTGTTGGGGAATGGACCCCTGATCATTCACTGGGATGGAAAAGACGACGATCTGGATCGTCCGGCAACCGGGATCTATCTTTATCGTATCAGGGTTCATGTTGACCTTCCAGGAAGGGAAAGGCAGGTCAGCGAACACGTCGAGAAGTTGGCCATCATCCGCTGATGGGTGGCGCCACGCCGAATCCTCGGAAACTTTCATTGATTGACAGGCTCCTATCGAAGCATCGCTACCGGAACGCACCACTAGTCATGATCATTCCTGTCGGGAATGCATCTTGAGCCGCTCTTGGCGGTAGGAAGCCGGGCGTCCGCCGGACGCCCGACGCGTGTCCCCGGAAAACCATCTCATGGATGGCTCCGGTCCACACATGACACCTTCAGCATATTGATCGATGTACGACATGACTCGTAAGCCTGTGACCATCCACGTTGACCGGACACACCGCATATTCGCTCCGATGGGCCGAACGCTGACAGCGATGGCGCTCGGTGCCTGCTTGGCTGTTGCCTTGCTGCTACCTGGCCGGGCTGTTGCTCAGGTGGGCGGCTCTGCAGTTGTTTTTCTGAAGATTGAACCCGACAGCCGTGCATCCGGAATGGGGAACGCGGGGGTTGCATTGGCGGACAACGCCAGTGCCATGTTCTGGAATCCCGCCGGTTTGGCCTTCCAGACGGGGACAGAGGCCTCCATTACCCACTCGGCGTGGCTGCCTGAATTCCAGGCGGACCTGTTTTACGAGTATCTCATCGCAAAGCATCATGTGCCGGGATGGGGGACCTTTGGTGCGCACTTGACTTATCTCTTCCTGGGAGAGCACGAGGGTAGGGATGCGCAGAATAACCCGACGGGTACCTTTCGCTCTTACGACATGGCGGCCGGCTTGTCCTACGGCACCAAGCTGAGCGAGCAGTTTGGGATCGGTACATCTGTCCGGTTCATCTACTCCAACTTGGCACCGGGCCAAGTGGTTGGTGCTCAGGAGACCAAAGCCGGTGTTTCGACGGCATTCGACGTAGCCGGCCTGTACCGGACGCGCCCTTTCTCGATGGGTGAAACCATGAAAGGGACTCTCTCCGCCGGTTTCAACCTGGCCAACATGGGTCCGAAGATCCAATATTCGGACAACGCACAGGCGGACCCGATCCCGACGAACCTGCGTTTCGGGTATGCTTTCAAGATGGACTTTGACGAATACAACAGCCTGACTTGGGTCACGGACTTCAATAAGGACCTGATTCATTACTCAGGCAGCGACTCCACCTCCTACGAGGCCGACCCATTCTATAAGGCCATATTCTCATCCTGGCAGTCCATTGACGTACGCACGAATGCACTTGCTGACGATCAGGCTGAGTTTACGAGCCTCTCAGTCATTGACCAGCTGACGATCGGAACGGGCCTGGAGTACTGGTACAACAACTTGTTTGCTCTCCGCGCGGGGTACTTCTACGAGAATCCGGATAACGGAAATCGAAAGTACATGACCCTCGGCGCTGGTGTCCGTGTCAACATAATAGG
>JAAZVD010000006.1 GCA_018623785.1 Bacteroidota bacterium
AAGCCTATGCTGCTCTGAGCAACGATCCGGCAGTGGACTACATTGAGGAAGACCGCTGGGTCTCCTTGCCACCGTTCACCTCCCAGGGTCTTTGCGACAGGAAGCCGGATCATCCGAACTGCCAAGACGGTGGCGGCGGTGACGACGGTGGCGGCGATACGGGTACTTCTACACAGTCTATTCCCTGGGGCATTACCCGCGTGGGCGGCGCCTCGGCCTATGCAGGATCTAACGTAGCCTGGGTTCTGGACTCCGGTATCGACCTGAACCACGAGGATCTGAACGTGGATGCCAGCCGCAGCGTCTCCATGCTCGGTGGACGTGACGCCAAGAACCCGGACGACCAGAACGGGCATGGCACCCACGTTGCGGGCACGATCGCGGCGCTCGACAACAATGTAGGTGTTGTGGGAGTGGCCGCTGGCGCCACAGTTATTTCAGTGCGCGTACTGGATCGCCGCGGCAGTGGATCCATCAGCGGCGTCATTGCCGGTGTTGACCACGTGGCTGCCAACGGAAGCAACGGTGATGTGGCCAACATGAGCCTCGGTGGAGGCTACCTGCAGTCCTTGAACGATGCCGTAATCAGTGCTGCCGCCAGCGGTATCCACTTCGTTGTTGCCGCCGGCAACGAATCCCAGAACGTATCCAACGTGTCTCCCGGGTCCGCAAACGGCCCCAACGTGTACACGATCTGCGCCACCACGAGCACGGATGGCTGGGCCAGTTATTCGAACTACGGCCAGGGAGTGGACTTCTGCGAGCCCGGATCAGGCATTGAGTCTACCTGGAAAAAGGGTGGCTACAACACCATCAGCGGAACGTCCATGGCCACGCCGCATGCTGCCGGCCTCCTGCTGCTCGGCCCTATTTCCAATGGTGGCTCGGTTTCGGGTCCTGATGGCAACTACACCATCGGCGTTCAGTAGACCGGGACTGACATTGTGGTTAGACGAAGCGCGGGGGCGCGGCCAGATGGCCGCGCCCCCGTTGCATTTTCATGGCGTGTCGGTGGCCAATTAATGCATGCGTTGAACACTTTGATGCATGCGTTGAACAAAGGCCGAAGCATCCTGAACAGACACCATTATCGTGTAGTTCTTGGTTGTCGGAATCAGCACAATCTCCTCTCCGGTACGCGCTGCCAGCACTTTCCCCTGACGGCGGGTCCTGAACCAGCCCACCTGATAGCCCGGAAGCCCGATCCCGTTGGTTCGCCAGGTCAGACCCCATGTTTCGGACTCGTCCTCTGTCATTATGCGCACGTTAGCAATCTGAATATCCCCCAAAGCAACGCGACGACCGTACAGCGGCACCTTCAACACCAGATGCGTTAGGGAGATCTGTATGGTGGACACCGCCTGCTGCACGAAGAACCATCCAAAGAGCACGGAAACCGATAGGGTAACCGCCAAACAGATCCACCCCTCTGCATCAGCTTCGGAAAGGTTCAGGGCAAAATGCACGACAATGGCCAGCAGCATCAGGTCAATGGCTCCCAGGATAACAAGCGCTGGGATGCGGGCTGGTGGTATGCGAAAGGTCTCATTCATGGGCATATACGATTGGGGCGCGCAGCACCATGTGCTGCGCGCCCCAACATAACCACCTTGAACCGGGAAAATCTACTTGACGAACAGCATATCACGGTAGGTAGGAACGGGCCATTCACCGGCAGGCGTGATGCGCTCGAGACGATCACAGGCATGACGCACCTTGCCCATGGCAGGGATTACATTGCGGAGCATATGGTGTGCTTTCTCATGTACACTGTCGCCGCCAAGATCTTTGTTGGCATCAATCAGCTCAGAAAGGGCGTCCTGAAGCTCGTCCACGTAGGCTGCAACATGCGTGGCCGCCTCTTTCACACCCTTAACCGAGATACCCACATCATTGCCTTGCTCGATGGTGTCGACAAGCGTCTTGAGGTAGCGTGTAGCTGCGGGCATGACCATCGTGCGGGCCATTGATTCCGTTGTCTCGGCCTCGGTGTTGATCTTGATGAAGTACTGTTCCGTCCAGATTTCTTCACGGCTGCGAAGCTCGGGCTCGGAAAGCACGCCATAAGCTTCGAAGAGCTTGATGTTCTTATCAGAGATCAGCGTTTCGAGTGCCTCCACCGTGGTTCGCAGGTTGAGCAGACCGCGGCGCTCCGCTTCCTGGTGCCATTCATCCGAGTAGTTGTCGCCTCCGAATATGATGGGCGAAGCCGCGGAGACCGTTTCACGAATGACCACTGCTACGGCATCTTCCCGACTGGCACCATCGGCCATCTTGGCTTCGAGCGCGTCAGCCATGCCATCGAGCGCCTCGGCTACGATGGTGTTCAAGACGACATTACAGAATGAGACCGATTGGCTGGAACCCACCGCGCGGAACTCGAACTTGTTGCCGGTAAAGGCAAACGGCGATGTCCGGTTACGGTCTCCGGCGTGCCGCGGCAGGTCCGGAATGACCGGTGTGCCCAGCCCCATGAGCCCGCTTTGAATAGACTCGGTAGCCGACCCTTTCTGGATCTGATTGAATACGTCCTCGAGCTGCTCTCCGAGGAAGACGGAGATGATGGCCGGAGGTGCTTCGTTGGCACCGAGGCGATGATCGTTTGCAGCGGATGCCACCGAGACGCGCAGCAGGTCCTGGTGCTTGTAGACGGCGCTGATGACGGCCGTGCAGAAGAAAAGAAACTGCACGTTGTCGTGCGGATTGTCGCCCGGCTCGAGCAGGTTCATGCCTGTGTCCGTGCCGATCGACCAGTTGTTGTGCTTACCGCTTCCATTAAGTCCCGCAAACGGCTTCTCGTGCAGCAGACACACCAGACCGTATTTACGAGCAAAGCGCTGCAGGGTAATCATCAGAAGCTGCTGGTGATCGCATGCAATGTTCGTGTTCTCGAAAATCGGAGCAATCTCGTACTGGCTGGGGGCCACTTCGTTGTGGCGCGTCTTGACCGGAATACCCAGACGGTATAGCTCCTTCTCGGTATCCAGCATGCAGCTCAGCACACGATCGGGGATGGAGCCGAAGTAGTGATCGTCCAACTCCTGCCCTTTTGGGGGCTTTGCACCGATCAGCGTACGGCCGCTGGTCATGAGGTCCGGACGGCGGTAGTAGTACTCCTCGTCAATGAGAAAATACTCTTGCTCGACGCCGACGGTGGACGTCACCTTATGCACATCATCGTGACCAAAGAGCGACAGGACGCGGCGGGCTTGCTTGTCGATGGCCAGCATGGAGCGAAGAACCGGCGTTTTGGCATCAAGCGCCTCGCCCGACCACGATGCAAAAGCCGTTGGGATAGCCAGGTAGCATCCATTGTTGTTCTCAACAATGAATGCGGGAGACGTCGGATCCCAGGCGGTATATCCGCGGGCCTCAAACGTGGCGCGCAGACCACCGGACGGGAAGCTCGATGCATCCGGTTCGCCTTGAATGAGGTCCTTACCCGAGAATTTGGCAACGACACCGCCACCCTTGTTCGGGGTGATGAACGAATCATGCTTTTCGGCAGTGTTTCCCGTCAGCGGCTGGAACCAGTGAGTGAAGTGCGAGGCGCCGCGCTCGACGGCCCACTCCTTCATGGCTGAAGCCACTTCATCGGCGATGGCAGCATTGATCGGCTCCCCTTTGTCGATAGTGGCCAACAGGCTGGCAAAGGTTGCAGGAGCCAGACGGCTCTTCATTTCTTCGAGACCGAAGGCATTCTCTCCGAAAATGCGTTCGATATCCATTGGCTCGGGCTTGGGCCCGTTGGCCGTGAATTTGGTGGCAGCGAGAACGTTTAAATCCGATGCGTGGCGACTCATGGTATTGGGTGCTGAGCGTGCGGTTGGCGTGAAAGAAGGTCAGGAAAGAGAGGGAGGGAGCTCGGTCAGGGCCATCGGTTCGACCGGTACCGTCCGGGTGTCCTTGTAACTGGACAGGACAATCGAGGTCGACGTACCGTGGACGCCCGGCCAAGACTGAATGGTCGAGAGCAGCTGCTCCAGCCCCGATGTGTTGCGAATAAGTACCCTCAGAATGTGGGATCCGTCTCCCGTGATGGAATGCACCTCCTGGACCTGATCGAGCTGGCATGCCTTCTCGACAAAACCATCGTAGTGCTTTGATCCATCCACCATCACCCGAATGAAAGCCAGAATATCGAATCCGACGCGACGGGCATTGACCACGGCCTGGTACCCCTCGATGACGCCCCTCTCCTCCAGCTTGCGCATGCGTTCGCTGACGGATGGGACGGAGAGGGACACGTCTTCAGCAACCTCGTTGCGTTTGATGCGGCCGCGCTCCTGCAGGAGCTCCAGGATGCGTGCGTCTATTTGATCTATTCTACTCATTCGAGCATGGTATTATTTATTTAGGCACAAATATAGCATTGCCTTCGTTTTTCATCCACAACGGCACGATACTATTTAGCTTCTTCACATTTTTGGTCGTTTGACAAAACAAGCTGTTACAAAAAAGCGCTGTACCCTAGCGGCCGCACCCCCGTATCCTTGGGTGCCCGTTCCGATCGCATCCTACTTCCTCGACAGCCGTATCACCCGGGTAGTGCTTGGGATACACCCTTCTTGACGTCAACCCCGATATCACGTACGACAACAGCATGGATTCACTGACTCAGATCGTACTGGGGGCGGCCGTTGGAGAAGCCACCATAGGGCACAAGGTGGGAAAGAAAGGGGCCCTGTGGGGCGCTGCACTGGGTACGTTACCCGACCTGGACGTTGTCGCCAGCGTATTCCTGGACCCTGTGGCTTCCCTTTCCGCGCATCGTGCTGCCACGCACTCGTTCCCGGTCGTGATGCTGGCTGCTCCCCTGCTGGCATGGATGATCCAGCAATTCCACGGCGACGACAAAGGGTCCTATCGGGACTGGACCCTCATGGTGTTCTTGACCCTTGGGACGCACATCCTTGTGGATCTACTGACGGTATATGGCACACAGATTCTGTGGCCCATTACCGACCATCCTTTCGGGATCGACTCCATCTTCATCGTCGACCCGCTCTATACCCTTCCCTTGGCTATCGGGGTGGTGCTTGCCCTTTTCCAGAACATCGGTTCCAGGTTACGCTTTCGCGTGAACGCGGCAGGACTGGTCATTTCCAGCATCTATCTGCTCTGGGGACTGGGTGCAAAAACGGTGGTGCAGTCCTCCTTCCAGGAAAGTCTAGCCTCTCAGGACATTCAAGCGGGGCAGGTCATGACCTCTCCGACACCGCTGAACACCATCCTGTGGCAGGGTATGGCCGTCGCAGATGATACCTTGCACGTGGGTCTGGTCTCCATTTTTGACGAGGATCCTCCGTCGCATTTCCTGTCCATTCCCCGCAGGTCCCATTTGCTCGACGGTCACCTCGATGATCGTGCCGTGGCGCAATTGATGTGGTTCTCCAAAGGATGGTATGCCGTCGAAGAGGACTCGGTCGGTCTGCGTTTCATGGATTACCGTTTCGGTCGCTCGGATGCATGGCTGGAGGCATCCGGCGCCCCCATTTTCCATTGGCATCTGATCCCGGACTCGTTGGGCGCCTATACCTCGTTCGTTCAGTTACCGACCCAGCTCTCTGCACGCGGAGGACGCCTGGGCGCCTTGTATGATCGCGCCATGGGCCGATGAATCCACGCCCAATTGGAGAAAGCACGATTTTGCGTTCTCTTCGTGGGCATCATCTACCACAATCCCCGTATCTTTACGCCCCCAAGGGCCCGTAGCTCAGTGGTTAGAGCTGCCGACTCATAATCGGTAGGTCGCAGGTTCAAATCCTGCCGGGCCCACTGGAAAACCCGGACGGCTTTCTGTCGTTCGGGTTTTGCTTTGGTAGTACCCGTAGGTTTGAACCACAGAAGAGCGTTTACACGAGAATGGCGCAGCACGATGGATTGCCCCTCATGTGTACCGATAAACGATGACATAGAGCTGTATGACAGAGTCAGAGATAAGCGACATCATTGAAAAGGCCTGGCAGGATGACGTCAGCTTTGACGCCATAGAAGCGACAACGGGCTTGTCCGAAGCGGAGGTTATTACCTTGATGCGGCGTGAATTGAAGCCTTCAAGCTTCAGGATGTGGCGAAAGCGTGTTACGGGTCGAAAAACCAAGCACGGGAAGCTGGGTTAGGTACCATCTTGGTGATGGACGCTCGGCATCATGTGCCTTCGGGTTCAGGAAGGCTTGGTATCGCGTTCTTATGGGCCCTGTCCGCACCCGCTACTGCGCCAGGTAACCGCCGTCAACAGGGTAGTAGGCGCCAGTCAGGAAAGAGGCTTCGTTGGACGAAAGAAAGGCGACCAGTTCGGCCACTTCCATGGGCCTGCCAATGCGCCCGATAGGGTGCAGACTGGCGACACTGTTCAGCATCTCCTCATCCAGATTCTTGAGAAGGGGTGTATCGATGAAGGCGGGGCCGACAACATTTACCCGGAGGCCCCGAATACCGTACTCGAGGGCTGTGGCCTTGGAAAGACCCACCAAACCGTGCTTGGAAGCCGTGTAGGCGGCCGAATTGGCAAAGCCGACAGCGCCCAGAATCGAGGCCATGTTGACGATGGCACCCCCGCCATTCTCCAACATCCGCGGAATCTGATACTTCATCCCGAAAAAAACGCCGGAGAGGTTCACATCAATGACTCGCTGCCATTCGTCTATGTCACAGTCTGCCGTCGGTGCAATGGCGCCTCCTATCCCTGCGTTGTTGCAGGCAATATCCAGCCGCCCGAACTCGGCAACAGCAGCCTCCACGAGAACCCGGCAATCATGGGCAACGGATACATCTGCGCGGTGTAAAATAGCGCGGCCTCCGCCGTCGAGCAGCCGCTCTACCGTCTCCTGTCCCCCTACTTCATCCACATCCGAAACAACCACGGACGCTCCCAACTGGGCATAACGCTTGGCTACTGCCCGACCGATACCCGAACCGCCACCGGTCACTATGGCCACTTTTCCTGTCAGATTTCTCATGATAGTATGTGTTGAAGTGTCAGGGTCGCACCTTGGGCACTTGACCCAATCGACGTCGTCATGACTCACTTCATCGGAGCCTTCAGGAAGGTATCCCAACCGCTCGCTTGGTTGTTGTAGAGCACTCTCAGCAGTCCGTGTAAGGGAAACCTTGCCTCTCGACGCAGCAGTAGACCCAGTGCCCTAGGGCTGTATGTAGGCACACGGGATGCCTATCTTGAAAAAGCGGCCACATACCACTGCACTCTTGTTAGGCCGCGCCATGGCGTCCCGGCAGACCATAGCTTCCACCCCAAAACGTCCCCAACGCCGTATCCCATGACCCCACTGCTTTCACGCTGGTCCAGCCCATCCTACCGGTATCGTCTCGGAAGCTTGGTGTTCTTTTTCCTGGTGATGGCAGCTTCGTTTTATCAGGGGGCCATGGCAGGCCCGGATATGCGGGCGTTCCTGATCGTGGTCATAGCCTGCTTTCTGGTAATTACGCTGTTTTTGGCAAGGCACGTGTTCATGGGACTCTTGTTGATGGGGGTCGCAGGAGGGCTTGGATGGCTCACTGACATCTGGGGGGTCAGTAACGAGCTATGGACCTACCACGGAAATGAAAATTCCTTTCTTGAACTACATGCCGGTGCTCCTTCCGGAGGCGTTCCGATCGAGATCATTCTGGCCTATTTCTTCTCGGCCATGTGGTTGATGCAGGTCCTCGAATCCCTCTTTGACGAGGAGCACGACTGGATGCATGCCTTTCACGATGCCGGTAAAAAGCTGGGGCTTGGGCGGCAGGAATGGATGATGGGAGCGTCCATCACATTGGTATCGATTCTTGTGGTGATGGCAGATCCCCTGTACCTGCAGCCTCTGATCACGTTCAATATCGGAACGTGGCTGACTTTGTTAGTGCCGTCTTCCATGCGACATACGTCCCTCGTCTTCGGCCTGGTAATGGCTGTTTCGGGTCTTTTTTTCGAGATGCTGTGCACGGGCAAGCTGTTCCCGGATGTTGCTATCTGGACCTACTCTGAAACAGGGCACGATCCGCTACGCTGGATGCTGGGTGTTTTTCTGGGGTATGCAGGCAGCGGTGCCATCGTGGCCAGTGCGCAATTGTTGCTGCTGAAACATCGCTTTTTAGGAAAGCAGGTGGAGTTGTTGCCGCATCCCGCCTGGATTTGAGAAGCCCTTCGATCGGTCTGTTTTCTTAGTGACCGAACTCCTCGGAAATGACCTTCTTGCGATGGGCAAAGATGCGTCCCAGCTGCAGTTTGATGAGTGGATAGGCCAGATCACCGAGAGGAGATAAGGGTAGTCCGTACTCTACCTCGTCAATGATGCGGGTCCGGCTGCCGTGGTCTTCGAAGCGGTGCGTGTGAACCCATTTTGCGTAGGGCCCCTTGAGCTGTGTGTCCTCGAAATCATGCGGAGGATTCCAGCCCGTGATTTCAGTTCGCCATTTGAACGGTATACCGGCTAGGTGAAGTTGGTAATCGATGAGCGCTCCCACCTTCATTTCAATTGGCTGGTCCGAAAGTATCCGGAAGCGCAGCTCCTTGGGCGTAATGCGTTCGAGATTGGCCGCATTCGAGAAAAAGGCGAACACCTCGTCACGGGGCTTATCAATCCATTGCTCAGAGCGAAGGTGGTGCACGATCATGTGATTAGGAGACGTCTTGGATGGAGCAGAGCAAATTGGTTGGAGAAGGCCAAAAGAAAGGGGGCACCCCCCGCCGAGGTGCCCCCTTATGACTGGTGTCTTCCGAAGTTGTTACGGGAATCCACCTGGTCAATTGCTGATCAGAGAATACCCGCCGTTGGCAGATATGAACACTTTTTTTGGACAGCCCGCGCTGCTCATCGACAAGTGGCATCCCGCGTCGGTAAACGGCTGCCTATCCTCCCAGTGCCTCTTCAACTTTCGGCCAGTATCGCCGGGACAGCTTGAGCTCGTGCCCATCCTTCAGATACACGATGTAATCCCCGTGGAAATACGGTTTGATTTCGCGGACTGAAGCAATGCGGACGATACTTGAGCGATGGATCCGAACAAAATGGTCCGGAGACAACTTCTTTTCCATGCCGGCCATGGTCTCCCGGATCATACTCTTCTCTTCCCCGCAGTGCAGTATCACATAGTCCCCTGCCGCCTCCACCCAGTCAATGTCTCCGGCGTCCACAAACCGAATGGCACCCCGCTCCTTGACCATGAAGCGCACTCCACGACCTGATGCAGGCGGGGTACGCGTCTCGGTCAACAGCTGGCGCAGCCGGCTCTCAAGATCAGCACGCTTGCGCTGCTGAACCTGCTTGCGGGCCCGCTGCAAGGCTGCCTCGAAGCGCTCATCGGAAAACGGCTTGACGAGGTAGTCGATGGCACTGGTTTCAAAGGCTTTGACAGCGTACTCGTCGTAGGCGGTTACAAAAACCACCGCCGGCATCCGATCGGCACCAATCTCTGAAACTACCTCGAGCCCCGTAAGACCAGGCATTTGAACGTCCAGGAATACCAAGTCCGGCTTGTGGAGGCGGATGGCCTCTACCGCTCCGGGCCCATCCGAGGCCTCGGCAACAATATGGAAGTCGTGTTCCTCGTCCAGAAGGAGCCGAACGGTATCCCTGGCCAAGGCCTCATCATCCACAATAAGTACGTCCAGAGGCGCGTCCATACTCAGTTTACCTCAGAGGGTAGTTGCATGACCGGTTCGGTGGAGAAGGGTACCTGAATCGTAACCTCAAGACCGCCGAGGTCGCCATTACGGAAACTGAAGTCCTGCTCTTTCCCGTACAGATTCTCCAAGCGCTCCTGTGTATTGCCTACGCCAACGCCCTTCTTCAAGCGCTCCGGATTTCGCAGGCCTGGGCCATTGTCGGAAACTGTCATCCGAATCGTTCCGTCATGCAGTCTCGCCTCGATACGAATTTTCCCCTGCTCCATAGACGGTGAGATGCCATGATGGATGGCATTCTCCACGATGGGCTGCAGGATGAGGTTTGGCACAAAGGCAGACCGAACCTCCTCGTCCATGGTAATCTCCACCTGCAACCGCTTGCCGAAGCGCGTCTGTTCAATGGCCAGGTAGCGTCGTAGGAAGTCTACCTCCTGCTCAAGAGGAATTTCCTGCTGGCCTTTGTTTTCGAGGGCGAGGCGAAGAAATTCACCGAGCTGCCCGAGCATGTTGACGGCCGGCTTGTTTTCCCCCTTGCGCACGAGTGCGGCAATGGAGTGCAGCGTGTTAAAGAGAAAATGCGGGTGGATCTGCATTTTGAGGGCCCGCAGATTGGCCTGCGCCAATTGCACTTGCAAGGCCGCTGTCTGCGCCTCGCGCCCGACATAGCGACGGTAATACTCCCACGCGGAATAGAGGCCGACGATGGCAGCGTAGGTAAAGATGTTAGCGTGAATGCGGGTAAAGAAGTGCACCCTGTAGAGTCCGAACGTTACCACGTCGTGCAGCCCTGCGGCCCGAAACAAGACCAGGTTGACCGCCGAATGTATGAGCATCGTAGCCAGAAGGGCGGGGAGGTGGACAGTCAGGAGTACCCGCTTCCAGGTGTCCTGCTCCAGAGGACGCAGGTGACACAATTTGACAATGGCTGGCGTCAAACATGCCCAGATGTACCAGTTGGGCAGGGTAGAAATCAGGGCATAGGACCAGTTGAGCGGCTGCGCCGACAAGGTCTGATTCAGATAGTAGAAACTGAGCGCAGCGACGCCGGGGATTGACCAGAGCAGCACGTAGGCCGGGAGGTTGAACCAATCGGCCCAGGGACGTGGGAGAGAAGCTGTTTGTACGCGGGCTGCGAGGGGCATGAGCGTTGAAGTGGGCAAGCGGAGGTCCGGACGCGCGAGTATGCGCAAAACCCCATGGATTCACGACGAGCGGTCGACAAACGGATGGATACGTCGACACGTGGCGGGCAGGCAAGACAGACGGGACAAACGCGCAAAGGGTGACCAGCAGGCTCGACTGCGTATGTGTGGGCCATGGACGATAATCGTTTCTGGAAACCGGTGTGAAGGTGCTCCCGGACGGTGTACCTTCCCACACACATTATCCTGCACGCTACACCCATGCCACACCGATTACGCGTTCTTCTTCTACTTCTCTTCCTTGCGCCTGGCGCTCGTGCGCAGGACGCTGACCCCGTCGATGTCGAAAGCATCGACGCCATTATCAAGGCCTACTACGACGTCGTATCCGGGCCCGCCGGAGAAATCCCGGATTATGAGCGGGACAAAACCCTGCATCATCCCGATGCCTGGATTGCCATCGCCAATGTGGATGACAACGGAGCGCCGTTCGTGACAAGGATGACGCTCGAAGATTTCTATGGGGACCATGCCCCCAGGGCCGAACCGTTCTATGAATGGGAAGTGGAACGCGCTGTTCAACGCCACGGCAACATGGCCCATGTCTGGAGCCGGTATGCTTCGGCCCGCGAACCCGACGGCGAACCGTACACAGGGGGTGTAAACTCGATTACCCTTTGGCACGATGGTACCCGCTGGTGGGTCATGGGCTGGATGTTCGATCGGTCCGGCGACTAACTACGTCCCTGTATGTTCATCTCTGCACTCGACCTTTTTAAAGTCGGTATCGGCCCCTCCAGCTCCCACACGATGGGACCGATGGTAGCGGCGGAAACCTTCCGTCGCAGCATTACCCGGCATGTAACCAAGGGCAACCTGATACTTGACGCAGGCAGCGCCATCCGTGTTATTCTCAAGGGGTCCCTTGCGTGGACAGGAAAGGGACACGCTACGGACCGGGCCGTCGTGCTGGGACTGAACGGATACACGCCACGGGGGCTGATCAAAGAGGATGTCAACGCACTCATGGGCGACTTGTGGCAACGCGTCCGGATTGACACGGAGGCGTGGAGCCTCGGCCTTGCGGCGCCTGACGATGTCCTCTTTGACCGGGGCGAGCCGCTTCCCGAGCATCCGAATGGAATGATCTTCCAAGTCATTTCGGGTGATGACGTTGCTCACGAGCGCCGCTACTTCTCCATCGGTGGCGGCTTCATTACGGGCGAAGAGGAGATTGAGGAGATCGAAGCACCACTGGCCATGGAAGGTGCCGAGGGTTTCCCGTTCCCTTTCGAATCCGGCAGGGACATGCTGGTCATGTCCCGCGAGTCCGGATTATCCATTGCGAGCATGAAGCGCGAAAACGAACACCGCTACCATGGCGACAAGGAGCTCGACCGCGGTCTGGACGAGATCTGGACCGTCATGAAGGCATGCGTGGAAAACGGTCTGGAAACGGAGGGTACCTTACCTGGCGGACTGAATGTGCGGCGCCGGGCCAAGAAGCTGGTTGGCGAGCTGCGCGAGGGCAAAGGTCGCATCAGCATGAACGACTGGTTATGCGCGTATGCCATGGCTGTCAACGAAGAGAACGCGGCAGGCCACATGGTGGTTACGGCACCGACCAATGGGGCTGCCGGGGTAATTCCGGCCGTCCTGTACTGGATGGTCGGGCATGAAAACCTGGATCGCGAGGGTATCCACGACTTTTTGCTTACGGCGGCGGCCATTGGCGGCCTGATCAAACACCGTAGCAGCATTTCGGGCGCGGAGGTAGGCTGTCAGGGAGAAGTCGGCTCGGCCTCCGCCATGGCCGCCGCCGGACTCTGCGCCGTGCTCGGCGGCACCGTGGCCCAGGTGGAGAATGCCGCCGAGATCGCCCTCGAGCATCACCTCGGGCTGACCTGTGATCCGGTGGCCGGCCTTGTGCAGGTGCCCTGCATCGAGCGCAACGGCTTCGGCGCCATCAAAGCGTTCACGGCTGCCTCACTTGCACTGCGCGGAAGCGGTCATCACATCATGACGCTCGATGCGTGCATTTCCGCTATGAAGCAGACGGGCGAGGAGATGTCCCACAAGTTCAAGGAGACCTCGCTCGGCGGTCTGGCCGTCAGCATCACCGAGTGCTGACCTCACATGGTGCCGTAGTCACGATGCGTGCAAGGCCCGGTCAGTAGCCGTAGATGGAGAAATCGTCCTTTTTCAAGTGCAGGCTCAAAACGATAGCCAACAAAGCGGTGTTGGCCAGCAGGGCAGACCCTCCGTAGGAGATGAAGGGTAGCGGAATCCCGATAACGGGCAACAGCGACGTAGCCATTCCGATGTTGATGAAAATGTGGACCAGGTAGATTCCGGATGCCCCTGCAGCAATGAGCACCGCGAATGGATGCTTGATATTCGCACCGAGCTGCAACAGGCGGATGAGCAGCACCGCAAACAGAAAAAGGACGACCAAGCTTCCAAAAAAGCCCCATTCCTCCCCAATCACCGAGAATACGAAGTCGGTGGACTGCTCAAAAACGTACCCTCCTTGCGTCTGCGTACCCTGCAGGAATCCCTTGCCAAACCAGCCGCCGCTGCCAATGGCCGCCATCGAGTTGACCTGGTGAAAGCCGACATTCTGACGGAATTGCTCTGCACCAGGGTCGGTAAACGACAAAATGCGCTGCACCTGGTAATCGCTGAGCACCATGGTGATGGCCACATTGGCCAATCCCACCACGCCGCCCGTCATGAGCGCAGACACGATGCTGAACCGAGTATTGCGGGTTCGCCACCACATGAAGGCCACGAACAATACGACGAACACGATGGCCGTGGGCATGGACACGATGGCAAAGTAGCCCGCCACGGCCGGTGCAATCATCAGGAGTAGAAGATTCAGGTCCAGACCCGACCAGAACAGCACGATCGGCACGAGGCCAAAAAAGACAAGGGCAGTACCCGTGTCATTCTGCAAAATGATGAGCGAGGCCGGCAGCATGATGATGCCGACCAGGAGGAATGCAAACCGCAAATCCATGGTCTTGGGCCGACGCATCCCCACGACCTGCGCTACCGCCAACACGGTTCCCACTTTGGCCAGCTCCGAGACCTGCAGGCTCATCGGGCCGATGTAGAGCCATGATTTAGCGCCGTTGACCTCCCTACCAAAGATCAACGCGGCCACGAGAAGGAGCAGCGTAATCCCATAGACCGGAAAGGCCATTTGCTGAAAGAACCGGACAGGGAGTATCAGGGCGATGACCATTCCCCCTAGACAGATTCCAAGCCAGGTAATCTGATTACCGAAGTTCTGCCGCGGATTGAACTGATAAAACTGCGAGGAAGGACCATGCGTGGCAGAATAAATGGCCATAAGGCCAATGATGACCAAGGCTATCCAGGCCAGTAGGGTAACGGGGTCCAGGTTCGTATACCGTTTACGCATACCGCTATCCGGCTGGCTGCCGCGGAGCGGCACGATCAGGTAGCACTTCGCTGTTCAGATTGAACATCTGCGTCCAGATCCAACCCCGATCCCCGCTCAAATCCACCCTACCCGTCAGGTAGCGCTCCACCATGAAACTGCCTATACGCCCGGCAGCGCCTGACCCGAATCCCGCGTTCTCCACAAAGACCGCAATGGCGATTTCCGGATTGTCGGCTGGCGCTGCCATGATGAACACAGAGTCGTCCTCATCGCCGCGGGTGTTCTGGGCTGACCCGGTTTTACCGATGGCTGGCACACTGGGAATCTCAAGCCACCAGCTCTGCTCGGAAATCACCCGGCGCATGCCCGCGCGAAGGATGTCCAGATAGGTCTGGTTCAGATCCAGACGTACCGGCTCTGGAAAGTCGGGCACGGAGGCTTGCCCTGTTTCGGGATCCACCATGCTGCGCACAAGGTGGGGAGTGACCAGGGTGCCTCCATTGGCAATGGCCGCCATGTACCGCGCCAGCTGAATGAGTGTGACTTCGCCCTCGCCCTGACCAACGCCCAGGTTCATGACGTTTCCCTGCGTCCATCCGCGTGGAAAGAGCCGGTTGTAGTACGTCGAATCCGGGACATTGCCAACGGCTACCTCACTGGCTGCTATATCCAGATAGGGCCGCTGTCCGAAACCCACTGTCGTCGCCAATCGGTGCAGCGTGTTCACATCGATGCGCCGCATCATCTCGAAGAAAAACGTATTGCAGGAATACTTGATGGCTTCGATGACATTGATTGAGCCGTGCGAATCAAGGCATTTATAGATGCGACCGCCGCCCAGTGGATGGCCTCCCCCGCAATAGAATTCGTAGTCGGCATCGATCTCCCGAACGCCGAGTGCCAAGAGGGCAATGAGTGGTTTGTAGGTGGACCCAGGCATGAATTGGCTCTGGGTAACCCGGTTGAAAAGCGGCCGATCCTTGTGGGTCCGGATACTGTCCCAAACCTGAGGATCAAGACGGTGGGTAAAGAGCTCCAGGTCGTAATCCGGCGCCGAGTGCATAGCCAGGACCTCCCCGTTACGGGGGTCCAGCGCAATTACACCGCCGCGCTTATTAACAAAGAGGCTCTCGGCAAAAGCCTGCAGATCGGCATCGATGGTCAGGTTGAGATCGAGTCCGTTCTTGGCTGCCCGGTCTTCCTGCCCGTCCAGATATTCGGCTACAACTTGCCCCTTGATGTTGATCATCTTGAAGTCCGAACCCGGGACGCCGCGGACCTCGGATTCGTACTGCCGTTCGAGACCGCCCTGCCCGAACGGATCGCCCCAGACGTACCCTTCTTCGCGATGCGCTTCGAGTGTCGATTCCGAGATCTCGCGAACATAGCCCATGGCATGGGTCATGCGAGCATCGGTCAGATAGGTTCGCTTCTGGGTGATTTCGTAGTCGATGCCCGGCAGGTTATGCCGCTGTTCCAGCACGCGGCTGAGCTCTTCGAAGGAGACGTCGGCCTGGATGGGTGCCCGCTGAAACGGGTTCTTGGCCGCCGTCCGGAAGCGGGCTGAAAGAAGTGAGTCCGGCCGCTCAAGCAGACTAGCCAGCAGCGGGAGCGTCGGTTCGTGAAAGTACCGCGGTGTGACAAAGAGGGTAAAGCGCGGCTCATTGTCCACCATGAGAACGCCCTCTCGATCGTAGAAACGACCCCGCGGGGGCTGTACCCGCCACTCGCGCACGGCATTGTTTACCGACTGGCCCGTGTGACTGGAGCGCTCGACAATCTGCAACGTACCCAACCTCAGCGTCAGGATGCCGAGTATGACCACGATGAGCGCCATGAAGATGCGGAGTCGGGACCGGCCTTCATCCATGGTGTGCTGGGGAGATTACGGGAGGGGCAGTGCGAGCGTACCGGATGGTAGACACCGGCGCCATGATCAAATCGCATGGTCGACCTGCTGGTTCCGTTCAGCCATGTATTCATTCGGGTGGATACGTGAGCGGCACCATTGATCGTCAAAAGCAGCGGTCGAGGCCCAAAAATTGCGTTCGTTCCCGGTGTCGCCTTTTTTTCGGCTTCGCAACCGCTTTCCTTCCCGTTCGTTAGCCCCCTTGGGCAATCCGATGTCCGAAGCCGCAACGGGGAGTATTCCTCAGAGGCATCGGATTGCACTCATCAACGCCTGCTACCTGCCATCCGTCCGACCAGAGGCTCAAGACACGGAATCCAGATGAATCATTCCAACACCGACCGTTGCATGAGGTGGAAGAGCCGCCGGGCCAGCATAAGCCGGCTGATCGGAGCACTTGTGCTCGCGGCACTGATGGGCAGTCTGGTGCCCGACGCCGTACAGGCCCAGTACTTTGGGCGCAACAAGGTGCAGTACGACAATTTCGAGTTCGAGTCCTTCAAGACTGATCACTTTGAATTCTACCTTTATCCGGAAGAGCGGCAGGCTGTTGAGGACGCTTCCCGCATGGCCGAACGCTGGTACCAACGCCACAGTCGCACCTTCCTGCGAGATTTCTACGAGCGCAAACCCATCATCTTCTACGCCAACGATGCGGATTTCCAGCAGACCAACGCCATCAGTGGATCCATCGGCGAAGGCACGGGTGGTGTCACGGAGAGCCT
>JAAZVD010000135.1 GCA_018623785.1 Bacteroidota bacterium
GCGTGCGTTGACTTGTTCGCCACGATCCCAAGTGGCTGGATGGCCTTCCCGTGGACGTCATCGAGGGCACGCTGCATACCCCCGAGGCACTGAAAATTGGTGTCGGAGATGCACATGTCGTGCTGCATATGGCAGGACGCACCCGCGCGCCCGAGCGGAGCGCATTCATCCAGGACAACGTCGAAGGCACGCTGCATCTGATGCAGGCGGCAGGCAACGCTCCGACGGTGGTACACACGATCGTGGCCAGCAGCCTCGCCGCCGTAGGTAGTGGCGGTTCAGGTATCGTCGACGAATCCACCCCCTTACGTCCAGTCAGTGATTACGGTTACTCCAAGGCGCGCATGGAAGAGGTCTTACAGTCGTGGATACCGCGCCTGCCGCTGACCATTATCCGACCACCCGCGGTGTATGGTCCACGCGAAACCGACATTCTGACCTTTTTTCAGTCCGTGGCTCGTGGTCTCTGCCCGATCGTCGGCGATGGCGCCCAGCCCAGTCTGAGTCTCGTTTTTGCGGACGATCTGGTACAGGGGATCCTGAACAGTGTCGGCAGAAAGACGGCATTCGGACAAACCTATTTCATGGGTGGTCCTTGCCAAGTGGCCTGGAACGATGTCCGGAACGCGACGGCACAAGTACTTGGGAGGCGAGTCCTGACCCTTCGGGTTCCTCGGTCCATCGTACCCGTGGTTGGCGCGGTGAGCGAGTGGTTCGGAAAACTGACCGGAACATACCCCCCACTGAACCGGGAAAAAGCCCGTGAAATTCTGCAGGCAGCCCTGATGTGCTCAAGTAAAAAGGCCTCGCAAGACCTTGGATATGCGCCGGCCACGGACCTTGAACACGGTATACGGGAAACCATTGCCTGGTACCAGGCCCGGAACTGGCTCTGAGATTATCCCGATCACTTCGTGCCAGAAGCCGGGGTGTATGCTATCTTTGAAGCGCCTGCGAAAAGGCGAATATGTAAGCCTGTATCGAATCCTGCATACGCTGTGATCGTTGATTCGGTGCGCTTCCAGAAACCCGTCCCCCTCATTACATCGGAGTCCGCACCGTGACACCGCTAGGATTCAACACCGGCTATATTGAAGAACTGTATCGTCAGTACCTGCAGGAACCTGACAGCGTAGGCGAAAACTGGAAAGAGTTCTTCAAGGACTTTACTCCGGATGATGGGTTCGTGGCGCCGGTTCAAGCTCCTAGCGGTGGCACCCCCTCCAAGCCGGCCCCGGCATCGGCGCCGGAAGGACTGGAACATGCCGACGAGAAGCCTATCCGCGGCCCCGCGGCAAAGATTGTCGAAAATATGGAGGCCAGTCTGGGTGTCCCGACGGCTACGTCGGTACGTGCGGTCCCGGTCAAACTGATGGCGGAAAACCGGGCACTGATCAATGACCATCAGCGCCATGTAGGCGGGCATAAGGTATCCTACACGCACATCATTGCGTGGGCTGTAGTCAAGGGGCTTACAGCCTTCCCCTCCATGAACACTACCTACCGCAAGGAGGGGGATGATGGCCATATCCACGTTATCCCACATGATGTCAACCTAGGATTGGCCATCGACATGGAGCGTCGCGGCAAACGCACGCTGCTGGTACCAAACATCAAGCAGGCGGACGGTCTCAACTTTGCCCAGCTTCTGGGTGCCTACAACGACCTGGTGCGACGCGCACGCGATAACAAGCTCGGCATTGAAGACTTTGCCCGGACATCGGCTACGTTGACCAACCCGGGCATGATCGGTACCAACCTGAGTGTACCCCGTCTTATGCCCGGTCAGGGTGTTATCGTCGGTGTGGGCTCCATCGGGTATCCCGCCGAGTTCTATGCCGTTCCGCCGGATACGATCAACCAGACGGGGATTTCGCAGGTCATGACTATTACGTCGACCTACGACCACCGCGTCATCCAGGGCGCAGAAAGCGGTGCCTTCCTGGCCTATGTGGATCAGTTGCTACGCGGCGACCACCAGTTTTATCAGGACATCTTCCGGGATCTAGGCATCCCGTTCCAACCTTGGACCTTATCGGAAGACTCCACGTCCCGAGTAGGCGTGCGCTCGCGTGGTGCAAAAAAGGAAGCCGTCCGCAAGGCAGCCTCCGTGCTGCAGCTCATACGCGCTTACCGCGTCCGGGGGCACCTGCAGGCTGATATCAACCCCTTGGGGTATGATTGGCAGCCGCACGCGGAGCTCGATCCCTCATCCTACGGCCTGACCATCTGGGACCTTGATCGGGAATTCCCGACAGGCGGGCTCGGCGGCGAGGAGATGCTGCCGCTTCGTGACATCCTCGACATCCTCAGGCGTACCTACACGCGCAAGATCGGTATCGAGTTCATGCACATCTCCTCTCCGGAAGAGAAGCGTTGGTTGACCGAGCGCATGGAACCCAGTGGTTCGGAGTTTGCCGTGGACACGGAAGCCATGATGCGTATGCTGCAAAAGCTCAATGCCGCCGAGGCCTTTGAGACCTTCCTGCATACGAAATACATCGGCCACAAACGGTTCTCGCTGGAAGGATCTGAGACCATCATCCCGATGCTCGACCAGATTCTCTCCAACGCAGCCGAGGGAGGTGTAAGCCAGGTCGTCATGGGAATGGCCCATCGCGGACGGCTCAATGTGCTGGCCAACATCATGAACAAGCCCTACGAGGTTATTTTCTCGGAATTTGAGGGCAACCTGGATCCCAATACCACGCAGGGCTCCGGGGATGTGAAGTACCATCTGGGCTCCACGGGCACACATACGGCCCCAGGAGGACAGGAGGTCACCATCTCTCTGGCCTCCAATCCTAGTCACCTCGAAGCGGTCAACCCGGTCGTCGAAGGTATGGTGCGGGCCAAGCAGGAAGCCCGCCGCAACGAGCCTGACAACCCGGACGGAGACTTTCAGGATGCTGTCATCCCGATCTTGATCCATGGAGATGCTGCTTTTGCGGGCCAAGGAGTAGTAGCGGAAACGCTGCATATGTCCCAACTGCCAGGCTATCACACAGGGGGAACGATTCACGTTGTGATCAACAACCAGATCGGGTTCACTACGGGTCCGGAGGCGGCACGCAGCTCGCAGTATGCCACGGACAGTGCCCGCATGATACAGGCCCCCATTTTTCACGTAAACGGAGACGATCCGGAAGCCTGCGTCCGTGTCGCACGCATGGCGCTCGAGTACCGACAGGCCTTTAACAAAGATGTCGTCATCGACGTGCTTTCGTACCGGGTCCGCGGTCACAACGAAGGCGACGAGCCCACCTACACGCAGCCGACGCTCTACAAGAAGATCGAGGCCAAGCGATCGCCCCGTAAGCTGTACACCGAACTGCTTCTTCGCCGCGGCAACATGGAGCCGGATCAGGCTGAGCAAATGCTCGAGGACTATCGTAGCCGTTTGCAGGAGGCCTTTGAAAGAACCAAAGAGATTATTGAACGGGAAGCACCGAGCGACGTCGACTTACTGGCCAAACCGGAGTCGGCTCCGCTGCCAACGGTTGATACCAACGCTGATGCGGCAGAGCTGAACGCGGTGGTCAAAGCTCTCATCAGCCTTCCCGAAGACTTCAGGGTGCACCCTAAGCTGGCGCGTCAGTTCTCCCGCCGGGATAAGCTTTTCAGCGAGGAAAAGCGCATTGATTGGGGCTTTGCAGAGGCGCTGGCGTTCGGCTCCATCTTGCTCGAGGGTACACGTGTCCGCATATCCGGGCAGGACTCGCGCCGCGGAACGTTCAGCCATCGCCACGCCGTCCTCTACGATCAGGAAACGGGCGAACAGTACATTCCCCTCAACCATATCCGGGATGACCAGGAGAGCTTGTTCATCTACGATTCGCTCCTCTCCGAGTACGCGGTGTGTGGATTCGAGTATGGCTATTCCGTAGCCAACCCGGATGCACTCGTTGTCTGGGAGGCACAGTTCGGTGACTTTGCCAACGGAGCCCAGATCGTTTTTGATCAGTTCCTGTCGGCCGCCGAAGAGAAGTGGAGACAGACGAGCAGCATGGTCCTGCTCCTTCCTCACGGCTATGAAGGGCAGGGGCCGGAGCACTCGTCCGCACGGCTGGAGCGCTTTCTGCAACTGTGCGCCGAGAACAACATGATCGTGTGTTCTTTCTCCACGCCGGCCAACCTCTTCCATGGCCTGCGCCGCCAGGCATCCAAGGATATTCGGAAACCGCTCGTCGTGATGTCCCCCAAGAGTCTCCTGCGTCACCCGGGGGTCATCTCAGCACCAGAGGAACTGACGAAAGGGTCTTTCCAGCCGGTGATTCCTGCGGACATGGAGGCCGCGGAGCGCATTGTCTTCTGCAGTGGGAAGGTATTCTATGACCTGTCCGAGCAGCTGGGCGATGCACCGGTGGCGCTCGTTCGCATCGAGCAGCTCTACCCATTCCCTGAAGAGGCCGTCATTGCTGAACTGAACCGCTTCAAGGATGCCAAAGATGTACTTTGGGTCCAGGAAGAGCCCGAGAACATGGGCGCGTGGCACTTCCTGCACCGCCGCATGGATGCGGCACTCGAGGCGTCGGCCTTGAACGGTCAGCGGGTTCGATACGTGGGACGGAAGGCGTCGGCTAGCCCGGCTACCGGATCCGCTCAGATCCATGCGGCGGAACAAGCCGTTCTGGTCCGCAAAGCCCTTAGGCTGGACTGAGTCGTCACAGGCCTGTCCTGATTCGATGCAGAAATGTATCCAGCGCATGCTCCAGATTGCCGGTGGCACCGACGATCCGGGGGGCACCTGGCAGGGTCAGCGCCTGCTCAATTCCGGTAGCGAGATCGAGATTGGTCTGCTCCTGGATGGCCCACCAGTCATGGCCAGCGTGGTAGCGCCCCAGGTATTCCTGCTCGGGCTGACCGGGCGTCGGGATGAGCAGAGCCTTGGAGCCCGTAGCAGCCAGATCCATCAGGGTAGTGTATCCTGTACGGGAAACAACAACATCTGAGGCCGCCAGAGCATTCGAAAGTTCATGGGCGTCCAGATGTGTACGTAATTCAACGTTGGAAAGAGGCGATGGGATGGGTGCCTGGCCCGGTAGACCGCGAGCAATCAGGAAGGTATGAGGCAGCTGCCGTGCCTGCTCCAGGACGGTTTCTTCAAACCGGGTACGCAGCGGCTCAGGTCCCGAACAGATGACCAGAACCTTCGTCCCGGAGCGGCTCTGGGCCGTGACCTTCTCCCCTGATGCCAACCGGGAGAGGGGCCCGATGTGGTTGGTATTTGGATCGCTCGCCTTCGATAACCGGCCGGCCAGGGATCCATGATCCC
>JAAZVD010000136.1 GCA_018623785.1 Bacteroidota bacterium
CTCCCACAATCCGATCCAGCGAAGACAGATTTACTGACTCCAGCAAAGAGGAAAGAGCGGCCCCAACCAGGTTTACGGCTACCTTGACTACAATGAAAAGCCCCATGAAGCCTATGAGAATGGCTTTTTCTGGGGAGATGTGTCCCGTGGAAGCCACAAGGCGTCCGGCAGACTCAACGAAGGAAGCCGCCAAGATGAGCGCAAGAACGGTCCCGAGCAAGCCCGTTGCCTGCTTGAGGAAACCACTGCGCCACCCTTTCAGGAGGCCGATACTCACAATTACTAAAATGAGTATATCGATCGTGGCCATGAGGTCTCTCTCAGCGCGTTATACATCGTAGATGAGTGATTAAAAGCAGTCCGTCATTGGGTCAAGAGCTCACGTGCAGCCGCCTGAACGAAGTTACCGTCGGCCACACCTTTCAATCGGCTCATGGCTTGACCCATCACCTTGCCCATGTCCTGCATGCCCGAAGCACCCGTGGATGCTACAATCTCCTTGACAACCTCCTGAATCTCAGCCTCCGTTAACTGCTTTGGCAGATAGGACTCAATAACTGCCAACTCCTCCTCTTCCGTCTTGGTAAGGTCATCACGCCCGGCAGCAATAAACTGCGCTATGGAATCCCGGCGCTGTTTAGCCTGTTTTTGGAGCACCTCCATAGCATCCTCCTGCGAAATAGACGCTTGTCCACCGGAACGCATGTCAATTTCTTTTGCCATGATGGCTGAACGGAGGGAGCGAATAGTGCGCAGGCGAACGGCATCTTTCGATTTCATGGCCTCCTTGAGGTCACTCTGAAGCTTTTCGACAATCATCGGGTGCAACAAGAAAGTGGATGGATTATCTGCAGGCGGTGGTACGAGTGTCACGAGAACGGGTTCGGCGTGTCAGTCAACCGAATCTCACGCTACCAGAGCGAACCTTTCTCAAGGATCAGAGCGCCAACCGTATGGCTACAAATCCCAGACCGGCTTGCATCGTACCGAGGGCTACTCCGGACTGTACATCAAGCCTGCGAATATCAGCACGCATCGACGGGCTGCCCGTCTGCAGATAGTCCTGATAGCGATTATCCGCTTTTGTACGGTAATGAATGGCCAGTACCCCTGCGGAAAAAGCTACTGCCGCTGCTGCCAGATTGATCCAGTTTGGACGCGCCTCTTCCACAGCATAGTTGTCGTGTAACCCTTCCACGGGGACCATCAAAGGGGTCATCGATACGGAAACCGGATTCCAGATATCTTCTCCAGGCCGAATACGTGCCGCTTCGTACCCCTTCATTTCAAGAAGAAAATCCTCTTCCACAGGGCTGGCCGACCGATGGATGATCGGCGTTGCACCGAGGTTTTGTTGCCCGAGAAACACGGAAGCACCAGAGGGTATGGACTGGATACGATAGTGGTATCTGAAATGAGCGTCGAGAACGACATGCCCGGTGTCCGGCTCCAGAACGAACCGAAGTGGATCCACAGACCATACCTCCGCTCCCAGAGGACGTACTAAAACTTCGCTGGAGGTAATCGGCACACTAATGGGATTTAGACCAACAGATCCCATCCAGACTCCGTCAACCCATACACTGGCTTCAGACGCATTGGAAGTAACGGACATAAAGCGTTTCTGTCCGTACAGGGGACTTGCGATGGTAATCCACAGCATGCCGAGCAGCCACGCGCGACAGATCACTATGGCTGTACATCCTGTCGCAGGACGATTGCGTGTAGTGTTCATGGGTGGTCGTCTCCAGTATTCTTGTCAGAGGCCGTTCCTTCAATTTCTGGACGGTAATAAAGCAGCCAACGTGGCTCTGCCAAGACCAGTAAACCGCCATCGGCCAGGGCCATAGCCGATTTGATGCGCCCATCCACCTCGGTGCGCCACTGCACCTCACCGGTGGCCATGTCCAGTCCGAGGAGTTCCTTACCAAGGGTACCGACAAATGCATGATTTCTCGTGACAAGCGGTGGTGCAGAGACCACATCATCAACAGCTACCTCCCACTCGACACTCCCTGAAGCACGATTTAGCAAGCGGATAATACCGTCTGATGCACCTGCCAGAACCCCTGAAAGGCCCAAAGCTGGCGCACCCATGCGTATGTGCTCAGGGCCTTGCCAGGACCACACTTTATCGCCCGTGATTGTATCCAGGAGATACACGCTGCCCCGCGCCGTGGTCACAGCAACCTTCGCTTCGGACACAGCCGGTGTGTGATACACGGGGGCTCCCAAGTCTTTGACCCACGTTACCGTTTGCGTATCCAGATCGACCCCGTACATGGTACCAGTTACGTCTACGAACAAGACTGACGATTCGGAAATCCGGACCGGAGACGCCTTGAACGTCCGGAGGGTATCCAACGAAAGCGTCCAAGCCGGTCGACCATCATCCATAGCATACGCCCGGATGGTACCTTCAAGGTCGACACCGAGGATCAAGTCTCTTTGCGCAATCAAAGCCGTCCCGAATGGGACACCCCGCTGCTGCCAGCGAATAGTGCCGGCGGCCAGGTCGAAAGCAACGAGGGTTTTCCGGCCCCAGGAAATAGGAACATAGAGCATACCCTCGTAGATAAGGGGGGAGCCTTCGATAACCTCACCCAATTGCTTGAACCCCCGTCCTCTCCCGGATTCCAACTCAACGGCATGAATCTCCCCTTTTCGGTTTCCCAGGAGGATGCGATCCTGCAGCCGCAACGGGGATGCCTCGCTAAAGCCCGCATTGGCATTATACTTCCATGCAAGCGTCAAGGGTGCTGGCAAAGATTGATCATGAACACGACTCCGCTCCGCGGTCTGTCCGTCAGTGGGCCAGTCGGATGCTGTCGTAACGTGGGGACGGACAAACTGAATCGTCTGGCATCCGCTAGCAAGTACAGCAAGCAATACCAACCCTGCCCATCCCGCCCGATGTGTGCAGATGCCCATCAGAAATCCCACCCGAAGAAGAACTGCCTGAAGACCTTATCCTGTCGCTGGAAGCCATCCCGGTAGCGACGACCGATATCGTAGCGTAACACAAAAGCACCGAAAAGATTAACCCGGAAGCCGATCCCGATGGCTCCTACCGTCTCTCCCGCTCGTAACTCCGGACGAAGCTCTGTGTAATCATTATTCCATGCGTGCGCTGCATCAAAGAACAACGCACCACGCAGACTGGCCACGCCGAGAGGCGCCAAGACAGGAAACATTACGGATGGAGCATTCAATATTGGAAAACGAAGCTCTTGTGAGGTAAACCACATCTTCTGTCCACGCACATCAAACCACCTGAATCCGCGCAGGTCCCAGCTTCCTCCCAAAACAAAAAGTCGTGCTTCCCGCCCTTCGTTGAAACGTGCCATCCCCCAAGAGGCGTAAGTAATGTCTTTCGTGAGGCGTACGTAGGTGCGGATATCCGCCATCAGCGTGTAGTAGCTCACATTGGCATATAGGATGTCACTGGTGTACCCAGCGGTCAGGCTTGCTCGCCACCCGTCTACTGGACCATTGAGCCTGTACAAGGCTTGATCCCTAACCAATGAGACAGCACTCGACAACAGTAATGCATCGCGTTCTACGTCCTGTATGGCGACGTCCTTACTCGTCCAGTTCAGGGACGACGTCATTTCGAGTCGTGTAAACTTGGAAAGCGGATAACTGATCAGCCCGAACCCACCGTATACCGTCTCATAAAAGACAGGAAACTGTGTAGGTGCGTCAGGATCGGTAACGTCGTAGCGGCGCCCTGAAAACCGGTAGGTACCGTAGCCGATGTTTGCCCTACGGCTCATTTTGAAATGGGCGACCTGGAAACTTAGATCTCTCAAAAAGCTCTCGCGACCAGTTCCTGTGTTCAGGACGGTCAGGTACAGATACTCATCCCCCAACATATCGGAGAACGCAAATACCGCACCTCCGGTAGTGCCGAGCACGGGGTTCTGAGAAACGCTTCCCTGCGCAATGTCTAGCTGGAAACGCCGGCGATAGGTACCATCCTCTGCATCCGACCCGCGTTTCAGCGCTTCATATTGCCAAGAGGGTCCCACCGTATGCAGCAAGGCAGATGTCTGCTGACGTGGACGGTCCATCCTGTCGGATATATCGGGCAACTGTCGAATAGAAAAGCTGAGCCCCTCAAAACTGGTAAATATGATGTGGTCGTCCTGCGTCCACACAGGATCGAACGCGGCGGAGACAAATCGAGTAAGCCTGCTTTGGGAGCGTCCCAGAGGATGCCCGACTGCCTCCGCGTCACCAATGGTTGGGCCCTGCATCACAGCACCGGTGGACGTATCGATGTTCGTGGTCCATATATCCTGCGTCCCATATCGACCACTGTCATCCCTGGTAGCCGATATGAACGCAAGCCGGTCTCCAGAAGGACTCCAGGCGGGGGCCAGATCGTAGCGGTGGCCGAACGTGACATACTCTATGAGTCCACTATCCACCTCATATGAAAATAGATTATAGGCGCCTTCCTTACCGAGAGATGTGCGATCCGAAGAAAAAGCGATGCGTGCTCCATCCGGACTCCAAGCCGGATCCCGGTCATCGTAATCATCGTCCGTGAGCTGCATCAGGACACCCCGATCCAACCAGTACGCATATAAATCCGAGAAGCCGGAGCGGGTAATGGCTGTAAACACCAGGGCATTTCCGTCCGGATTCCACGAGGGCGAATAGACTGCAATCAGATCGTCGAACCGGTAGGTGGCGTACAACTCATTCTGCTTGAGATCATAGACGTGGATAACATCCTGACCGCCGGATTTCGTCACAAAGGCGAGTTTGCCATCGCTTGATACGGACATCCGGCTCTCGAACAGATGAAACGCCTCGAACGTGTCATTGCGCTCACCTTCTATCAGGACGTGCGGCTCCGAAAGCGGCTGATACGCGCCATCCACCTCCACCTGATAGACGTTCGAGAGACCGTCCATATTACCGACGAAATAAACGCGACGCGTGCCATCCTCGAACTGGAAATAACCAGGTTTGGCGTTGAAACCCTCTGTCGAAAGTCCTCCAGCAATGATGGAAGGCATCTCTACGTTGGCAAGGTCGGGGTAATACTGCCTCTTGAGCCACTGATCAAATGCGGTCGAGATCTGATCGAACTCCTCGTGGAATGTGGTTTCCATGATGACCCTGAAGTCACGATCTCGCCAACCGTTTTCAATCAATTCCAAGAGCCGTTCTTCGCCGTAGCGTTCCGCAAGAAATCGACATATGGCTTCGCCCTGCTTATACATGACGAAGGACCCATTGATACGGTA
>JAAZVD010000137.1 GCA_018623785.1 Bacteroidota bacterium
CCCCCTTTCAGCATCCGCTCGAATGAGATACGGACGGTTCGCCTACGGTCATAGGCTGTTGCATCCTTTCTTCGTGAGGGACCGCTGCGCGCCGCACCCGGGCCCGCCGAGCCACCGAAAAATCGCTCGAAAAGGTCGGACATCCCTGAACCAGCTCCGACCTCCGGATCCATATGGACGTAGGTACCATCAGGATTTTGCCGGTATCGGAATCCCGACTCGAATGGGGAACCACCCCCCGCTGCGCCGAAGCGCCTGAGTCGATCGTACTGTGTGCGCTTGGCAGGATCCGAGAGGGTCTCATATGCCTCTTGCACTTTCTTGAATCGCTCCTCGGCCGAAGCGTCGTTTGGGTTGCGATCCGGATGCAGCTCACGAGCCAACCTACGGTACGCCTTTTTTATGGCGCCTGCATCGGCGTTCTCGTCCACTCCCAGCGTTTTGTAGAAATCGTTTCGCATGCTGGATCGTAGGGCCAAGACAGATCCGAGGTCCAGCTATCGGGATCGCCCGGTTTCTCCTATCTTGGCGTCGCGCTCATTAGGCTTGGCAAAGGCCCGGGTACAGGTTTTTGAACGACACTTACCGTCGCAGGATCTACCAAATTCGTGCCAACCGGCACATTTATGCAGAAATGTCAGGAATCCATCCCATTACGACCCTTCTCATTGCCAACCGTGGAGAAATTGCCGTCCGCATTATCCGTACCTGTCGCGAATTGGGCATTCGTAGTGTAGCTGTTTACAGCGAGGCAGACCAGCGGGCGCTGCATGTCCGCATGGCAGACGAGGCCTGGCCCATCGGAGCGGCCCCGGCATCGGAATCCTATCTGGTGTCTGACAAAATCCTGGCCGTAGCCGCCGCGTGTGGGGCTGATGCCATTCATCCGGGCTACGGATTTCTGTCCGAGAGTGCTGATTTTGCGGACGCATGTACCGAAGCGGGCCTCCTGTTCGTCGGGCCGCCGGCGGCGGCCATTCGAAAAATGGGCGACAAGACGGCGGCCCGAACACTCATGGAGCAAGCCGGCGTGCCCATGGCCCCCGGAACGGTCGATGCCATCGAGGACCCTGGCGAGGCCGTCCGGACTGCCGAGGATATTGGATTTCCCGTCTTGATCAAGGCGGCCGCCGGCGGTGGCGGTAAAGGCATGCGCATTGTACGCTCGGCAGCGGACATCGCCGATGCACTCACGACAGCCTCCCGCGAAGCCTTATCTGCGTTCGGAGACGGGCGTGTCTTCATCGAGAAATACATCGATGAGCCTCGTCACATCGAAATTCAGATCATGGCCGATTCGCACGGCAACGTCGTGCACCTATTCGAACGGGAATGCTCCATCCAGCGTCGGCACCAGAAGGTGATTGAAGAAGCACCATCCTGCGTGCTGACCCCGCAAATGCGATCCCGGATGGGAGAGGCGGCCATACGAGCGGCGCGGTCCTGCGGGTATGTTGGAGCCGGCACAGTGGAGTTTCTCCTCGATCCAGATGGACAGTTCTACTTCATGGAGATGAATACCCGTTTGCAGGTCGAGCACCCCGTAACGGAATGCATTACGGGCCTGGATCTGGTGGCGCAGCAGATTCACGTGGCCGAGGGCCACGCCCTGACCTTCGCGCAAGACGACCTCCACATCAATGGTCACGCCATCGAATGCCGCATTTACGCCGAGGACCCATCGGCCGGCTTCCTTCCTGGACCGGGTACTCTTCTGGTGCACGCTCCCCCATCCGGGCCGGGTGTTCGATTGGACAGCGGCGTGGAGGAAGGATCAGACATTCCGATCCACTACGACCCCATGATTTCCAAACTCACAACGTGGGGTGCAACAAGAGAGCAAGCGGTGGCTCGTATGGCACGAGCCCTCGATGAGTACGAGATAGCCGGAGTGCCCACCACAATTGGTTTCTGTCAATTTGTGATGCATCACGAAGCCTTTAACTCGGGGGCCTTATCCACCCACTTCGTAGACCAATATTTTACCCCCGAGGTCCTGCAAATCAGCGATGATACCGTGCGGGAGAATATGGCAATTGCCGCTGCCTTGTATGTAGACAAATTCCATCACAAAGCCTCGCAGGCCGTGGGCGAAAGAAACCCATCATCAGGCGGATTCAATCCGTGGCGCCAGCAACGGCGGCGCCTGGACTCCTGAGGGCCGTCAGACCCAGGCCTTGCGCAGCGTCATGCCCTGTTCAGTCAACCAATCGGCCACAGCCATCACGCACGCACGCACTCCGTTGGTGGTCATCGGGTGACCAAACGGCTGCAGGCTGACCAGCACTCCGCCATCCTCATGCGGCCAGGCCTGTATGATGAGTTCCTGACGCAGATCCGGCTCCTCACTTACGGCCTTGAAGAGCAACCCATCTCCCGACAGATCCCTGTATGCTTCCAGGACGATCGCATGACCGCCCTCAAAAGGGCGGACCTGCTTTTCGAAGGTACCGATATCTGAGAGATTTCCGTCCAGGATAGCGTGTTGCATGGGAATGGTGGTGTTGCGCGGCTCGGGCGAGGCTGCCACCGAACTGAGCGTGAACCGGGCGTGATAAATAGGCTTGTCCTGCTCAAGCCATTTCATGGCATATTTCGTGCGAAGCGTTGCCGGCGGTGGTGTGCCTTCCTCGACATGGAAACAGCCGGAAGCCTTTCCCTGCTCGACCGAAAACGCAAAGTACTCTGGGTGGTCGGTCGTCAGCAGCAGATCTCCGTCCGGCTCGAGGCGGCTCGACAGTATCTGGAAAAAAGGCACCTGCAGGAGCCGATTTCCGAGGTGCTTCTTTCGGGGCCACGGATCCGGGAAATTGACATAGACCCTGCGCAATCCGGCGTCGGGTACAGCGTCCCGCACGATGAACCGGCCGCTTCCCTTGTAAAGCCTCACGTGCTCGGCCCCACACCGTTTCATGCGACGATAGGCGCGCCAGACCGACCCGAGGGACACCTCGGCACCAAGAAGATTCCAGTCCGGGTGCGCCGCCTGTAGATGCTCGAGGTAACGCCCATCTCCAAATCCGATCTCAAGCACCAGCGGTGCCTGACGCCCGAAAAGCGACGAAAAATCGGTTGGGTTCTGGAAATCAGCGTTGGTCAGCAGCATCGGAGTAAGACCGCGAACGGGTCGATTCGGTTTCGCACGGATGTTACGCTGCGACCGCTTCCCAGCCAAGTGAGGATCCTGTGGACATGACGCGCGGCATTACCGGCCGTCACGAGGGATCCCAACAACGACCCAGGGCCGTGCCACCCGAGGCCGTCTGCGCCGAAGGACGAACAAACGACGCGAGGAGGGGTACATGCTCTTCCTCTCCATCAGCCCATTCGACATTCCGACCTTCGATACCGTTTTTTTGTAATTCGAGAACGAACCACGGAAGCGAATGGCCACGATTTCCCGCATTCTATGGGCTGACGACGAGATCGATCTCCTCAAGCCCCACATCCTTTTCCTGGAATCCAAAGGCTACCAGGTCACCAGCGTAACCAATGGCTCGGATGCCATCGATGAGGTGCGCAACGGCCGCTATGACCTGGTTCTGCTGGATGAACAGATGCCCGGTATGGGTGGACTAGAGACGCTTACCGCTATCAAGGAGATCAGCACCGACCTTCCCGTGGTCATGATCACCAAGAGTGAGGAGGAGCGCATCATGGAAGAGGCGCTCGGTGGAAAGATTTCAGATTACCTCACCAAGCCGGTTAATCCCAGCCAGGTCCTGCTGACGTGTAAGCGTATCCTTGACGGACGCCGCATCGAATCGGAAAAGGCCTCAGAGAATTATCTGCAGTCCTTCGGAGACATCTCAGCATCGCTCATGCGTGACTTAGGCCCTGCAGACTGGGTGGATCTGTATCAGCGGCTTATCCGCTACGATAGTGAGCTCGACTCGGACGAGGGTGTCAGGCAGGTCTTCGAGGATCAGGTGCAGCAAGCCAATCAGACCTTCTGTAAATATGTCGAAACGGTCTATCCGGATTGGATTTCCAACGCTGATACAAAGCCGGATGGGAGCCGCCCCGCACTCTCCCACGACGTCGTCCCCGAATGGGTCATCCCGCAGCTTGGCCAGGGAAGACCTGTCGTATTCTTTGTGATCGACTGCATGCGCTGGGATCAGTGGCTCGAGTTTGAACGCCTGCTTGCCCCCCTTTTCTCCATCGAGCGCAATTATCATTTCTCGATTCTGCCAACGGCTACCCCCTACTCCCGAAACGCCATTTTTTCCGGGCTGCTTTCGCGTCAGCTTGCCGAGAAATATCCGCGTATCTGGGCGCAGGGCGAAGATGACGAATACAGTCGGAATCGGAACGAAGAGCAATTCCTGGGCGATCTGCTTGCACGACATCACATCACGGCGCGTACGCGGTACGATAAGCTCGTGGGGACGAAAGACGGGCGTGAATTTCAGGCCTCAGTTCACGACCTCCTTCAGCATGATTTGAGCGCAGTCGTTGTCAATTTTGTGGATATCCTGGCGCATTCGCGCTCTGATTCGGCCGTGCTCAAAGAAATCGCGCCGGACGAACGGGCCTACCGCGCCCTGACGCGCACGTGGTTTGAACATTCGTGGCTGTATCAGGCCTTTCAGCAGCTAGCCGAGAGCGACTGCACCATTGTCGTGACGACCGACCACGGAGCCATTCGCAGCCTGCATGACACCAAGGTGATCGGGGATAGGGAAACCTCAACTGCCCTGCGTTACAAGTACGGGAAGAATCTGAAATGTGATGAGCGTCATGCCGTGTTCGTAAAAGATCCGGCCTCGTATGGATTGCCTTCGGACCATCGCAATACCAACTTCATCATTGCCAAGGAAGACTACTACTTCGTCTATCCGACCAACTACAACCGGTACCAGAACAAATATCGGGATACCATGCAGCATGGTGGTATTTCCATGGAAGAAATGATTCTGCCCGTAATGACGCTTCGCTCGCGCTCGGTTGTGTAAGTCATGAGAGCCCGGACGATTACCAGCCATTCTATCATGGATACCATCAACGCCGGCGTATCCTTGGGGGCAGTGCTTGAACCCGGAGCAGTGATTGCTCTCTGGGGGGACTTGGGCGCTGGAAAGACGCATTTCGTCAAGGGAATTGCCCAGTCACTCGGCATCGGTCCTGATTCGGTTTCCAGCCCAACGTTTGCCATAGCCCACGAATACCAGGGCGGGAGATACCCGCTCTACCATCTTGACTGCTACCGCCTCTCGGATGCAGCGGACCTTGAGCGGACCGGGGC
>JAAZVD010000138.1 GCA_018623785.1 Bacteroidota bacterium
AAGCGAGGCTGCCCATTCAGGCGCTCGATACGGATCTTTCAGTAGCCTTGAGCCGCGAAATGGGGGTCTTTTCCTGGGCTTTCGGCGCTACCGGATGGCCCAACGGTCTGTCTGCGTGGGGTCAAGATCCAAATCATACCCAGGTACGCTGGGACGGGCGGAGCATTGAGGACCTCGTGACGGGACGTCCTCGTTTGGACATGGTACCCATCGCATTGCTGGCGCAGGCCTCGTGGCAGGAGGATGGTCGGGTATCGCTGCAAACGGACCCACTGTCCATGTCCTATCCGCTGACCCGGGTCCGGTATGCATCCGCGGGCGATGGCCTGCAAGCGGTCAACGCGCTGCATGTGCAGAACAGAGTGCTGCGATCCGGCAAATCATCCGGCATGCGGCTGCAAACGGTTTTCGGCTATGCCGGGGCGGCCTCACAGGGCGAATATGATGGTAGCCAGTTACGGCGTGCGCGGGAGATTACACTGCGTATCGGACTTGAAGGCGCCTCGTGGTCGGCTTGGATTCAGGACGTGGCTTCGCGGCGCGCCGTCGGGGCCCATGCCGGCGTCGAGCCCATACCGGGCGCCAGCTATGAATCCATCTATCAGCGCCTGGGGGCCACCGTCGAGGACCCGACGGCGCGCCGCCGCACCATCTGGAATGATCTTGAACTTGGGGGACGCTCCACGTGGCGCCGCTGGGCAGGTACGCTCCGTGCTGTAAGGACATCGCAGACCCTTGATTTCGACGGCAGATCGCTGTCAACCCGCGGCTGGACGACGCGATGGCAGCTCTTGCCTTCCATCGAGACGGTGCTCGGACCCGGTACACTGAAGATCCATGGCCATACCATGCGCGAATCAGGCTCTGGTGGCTCGGCATGGACGTCATCACCAGGCGCATGGACGCAGTCCAGCCTGGCAGTAGCCTATCACGCCAACGAAGACGTGAACGTGCACGTTGGCATGGTCAACACCTCCGATTACGCCTGGTGGCATGCATTAGTATCAGGGGCTGCGCAGAAAGGCCCTCTTCGCGTCCATGGCCATGTAGAGCGTGATGCCCGTCGACTCAGCCTTCTTGAGCGTGCCGGATTCGGCGCCGGTATCGGTGGCATGTCATCAGCCACGGATATACCGCTGCAGGAGCGCATTCTGATACGCGCTGGGGCCAATCTCACGCAAGGCATCTGGCAGATCGGCGTGGAGGCCTCCCACCTGAGGGAAACGGATGCCATCATCCATCAATTGGCTACGGTTCATCCTGGACTGGATTCCCGCATCATGAACGGCGTGCGCTCCCGGTCCCTGCTCAGTCTCTCCCTGGGGTGGCGCGCCGACGGGCGTCGTGGACCGTATGCACGCATCGAGGGTGTACTGGGCATCTCCGAAGGCCCGGATAACGGGGGTGCGTCCATGCTGTGGGAGCAGAGCCTTCCACAGCGTTGGGCCTCGGGACGCTTCGGGTGGAAAGCACTGCTCTTCCAGAAGGACCTGGACCTGAATCTGTTCATCCGAGGCAGGATGTGGGATGCCATGAATGGGCTGCGTCTGCACACGCCAACGGGCTTGCTCGTCTTGCCAGAAGATTTCTCGGCACCGATGGCCGGCAATTGGATGGTGGATGTGGGCGCCGAGGGCGATGTTCGCGGCGCGACGCTCTTTGTCGCCTACGAAAACATGTTCTCTGGCACTACCTGGCAGATCGGTAATCTGCTGGTGCCGGACTATCCCCTGCCCCGGCAACGGGTGCGCTTCGGCGTGTACTGGCCCATCTCGAACTGACCAGCGGCGCGCACAAGCGGCGGAAATCGCCCCTGCGCGCGACCTCGTTGAGGTCACAGGAATCGTTTAAGGATTGGGTGACGTGGACCGATAAAGGAAAGGGTACAACGGGTCGTAATAATCGGCCGCGAGTATCCATTCCGAGATGAAAAACGACGAGGGGGAGACGTTCACCATGAGCGAAGGAAACGACCGGGACACCATCCGCTGCTCGTTCTGTAGCCGAACGGCCCATGAGGTAACATCCATGGTGGCCGGATCCGAGGCGTATATCTGCGATCAGTGCATTGATGATGCGTCGGGAATGGTGGATATCAGCGAATCCCAGCCCGTTACGGTGCCCACCAACGTGCGTACCGAGGTGCCTACTGATACGCCTGACGAGGTGCCTGCCTCTACTCCATGGCAACAGCGTATGTCCCCGATGGACATCAAAGCGGCCCTCGATGCCTATGTCGTTGGTCAGGATCAGGCGAAAAAGGCCCTCTCGGTGGCCGTATACAATCATTACAAGCGCATCAATGCCTCCGATGACCTTTCGGAGTTCCGGGATGTCGAGCTGGAGAAATCCAACATCCTGCTCATTGGACCGACAGGGACGGGTAAAACACTGCTGGCAAGAACGCTAGCGCGCGTCCTGGACGTCCCCTTCTCGATTTCTGATGCCACAGCGCTGACCGAGGCCGGCTACGTAGGCGAAGATGTAGAATCCATCCTCGCGCACCTACTGCACGCCGCCGACTTTGACGTCGAGCGGGCGCAGCGAGGCATCATCTACATCGACGAAGTCGACAAGGTGGCGCGCAAGGCCGAGAATGCCTCCATCACCCGAGATGTATCCGGAGAGGGTGTACAGCAGGCGTTGCTTAAAATTCTGGAAGGCACCGTAGCCAGCGTGCCACCCAAAGGCGGTCGCAAACATCCCGAGCAGAGCCTGATCAACATTGATACCTCGAACATCCTGTTCATTTGCGGTGGTGCCTTTGATGGCCTCAATGACGTGATTGCGCGCCGCGTTTCGAACAATGCCATTGGATTTACCGCCGATAGCACCGAGAAAATGGACAAGTTCGACCCGACAATCTATCAGCATGTGGAGCCGGATGACCTGCTTCGTTTTGGATTGATTCCGGAACTGGTAGGACGCCTTCCCGTGGTTTCCGCGCTGGACCACCTGTCCGAGGAAGCCATGCGTGGCATCCTGCGCGAACCCAAGAACGCGCTGCTCAAACAGTATCAGAAGCTGTTTGCCATGGATGGCATCGAGCTTCGCTTTGACGATGGCGCCATCGAAGCTATTGTGACTAAAGCCAAGACCCTCAACACCGGTGCTCGTGGTCTGCGCGCCGTGCTTGAGGACACGATGCTCGACATCATGTTCGACATCCACTCGAAGAGCAACATCGCCCGGTGCACGATTACCCGGGACACGGTCCTGCACAAGTCTGAACCGGTATTCGAGCCGCAGCGGGCCACGGCCTAAGGTGTAGCATCAGCCTCCCGGGCGTAGCATCAGCCTCCCGAGCGCACCTTTCCGACAGCCCTGCGGGGGCTATCCCCGCTTTCTTCCAAGGCGAACCAACGCTATGTTCGGTTCATGCACGCCAAGGCCAACATTCGTCATATCTTGCAGCAGGCAGCCGCTCTGCCCCGCTACTACGTGCGCGGGCTGGCCAGGGAGCTCTACGAGCGGCAGGTCTTCCTGTGGGCCCAGGCCATTGCCTTCAAAGTCCTCATTACGATCGTTCCGGCCGTCGTACTCGGCACCGGTCTAGCGGCCTCCATCCTCAAGCTGGAACGTCCTTTTGCCACGATTCAAGGCCTGATCCGGGACTTCCTTCCTGCCTATCAGTCAGATCAGATTGTCGTCTTTCTTTCTCAACTGCAGTCTGCCAGCGGTACGCTGACACTCATCGGTTTTGCTGGTCTTGGCCTGACAGCCATCACGCTTTTTACGACGCTTCGAACCGTTCTGGCCAATGTGTTCCAGGAGGAATGGCACGAGAGCCGCAGTTTTTTGGGCGGATACGCCTTTGATCTTCGCATGACGGTGCAAGTGGGAGCGTTCTTCCTGACCTCAACCCTGATTACCATCGCCCAGCGTACGGTGGACAGCAAGGCGTTTGCGTGGCTGCAGTCCATTGGCATGGATACCGGCTGGCTTGAACAGGGGTGGCACACCGCCCTGGATACGTTCGGCCTCTTATTACCCTTCCTCTTGAGTGTGGCCATGTTCTTTCAGCTGATATGGCTGATACCGGTGCCCAAGCCACCAAAGCGAAGCGCGCTGGCTGGTGCCGTTTTCACGGCCGTTTTATGGGAGTTCGGGAAGACTGGTTTTACCGCCTACGCCGCTGACTATGCCAATTTCGAGCAGAGTGCCCTGGCTGCGCTCGGAGAAACGTTCGTCTTCGTAATCGTTATCGTGTTTTGGGCGTATTACTCCGGTCTGATCCTGACCATGGGAGCCATTGTAACCTTGCTGCACGAACGAAAACATCGCATGCCGGAAATCATGGACCCGTTCTACCCCCCAGCGTCGGACGCGAGCCCCCCGGTATCTGTCTGACCCACTCCTCCATGGCCCTCTCTCCCATACAGGAATTCTTTGCCGACTTCGGAGAACTGTGTCGCTACATGGGGCAATTTTTCCTGCGCTTCTGGCGCAGGCCGTTCGAAGGCCGCGAGTTGTTGCGACAGATGGACGAAGTGGGGTCGAAAAGCTTCCTGCTGACATCCATTACGGGACTGGCCATCGGGGTGGTGCTGGCCATGCAAAGCCGCGGGACGCTGGTGCGATTCGGCGCCGAGGCGGTCCTGCCTTCCATGCTGGCGCTGTCCGTGATCAAGGAAATCGGTCCCGTCATCACGTCCCTCGTGCTGGCAGGCCGCCTCGGCGCCGGCATGGCAGCTGAAATCGGCTCCATGCGCGTGACCGAGCAGATTGATGCCCTCGAAGTGGCAGCCCTCAAGCCCTTTCATTTTCTGATCGTGACCCGCACCCTGGCCTGCATGATCATGTTTCCGATTCTGACCATGTGGACCGATGCCGTGGCACTCGTGGGCGGCTATGCCGAATCCTACCTGGCTTCGGGAATGGATTATCGGATTTTTATTTCGACAGCCTTTGAGACCATCCGTATCAGCGACGTGCTGGTGGACACCGGGAAGACAAGCGTCTTCGGCTTCATTGTCGGTATGGTCAGTTGCTATCTCGGATTCACCGTCCGTGGCGGTACGCGGGAAGTGGGTCGGGCTGCCATGCGGGCCGTGGTAGGGGCTTCCCTGCTCATTCTCCTGACCGATGTGGTCATCGTGCGTCTATCCATCATGATTTTTGGAAACGTGGGCACGTGAGCGGACAGCAGGTAATAGCACTGCACGGCGTCACGAAGCGCTTTGGAGACCTGGAGGTGCTCAAGGGTATCGACCTGGAAGTGAGCGAAGGCGTCTC
>JAAZVD010000139.1 GCA_018623785.1 Bacteroidota bacterium
CACGGCGGCGAATATCCCTGTGTCGAGGCAGCCATCCGTCTGGGTCGATCCATTGATCCGGCCCGCCTGAGCGGCCAATTGATCGTCGTACCCTCAGCCAACCCGCTTGCCTTCAAGGCGCGGTCCATCTACATCACCCCGCCCGACGGTTTGAACTTGAACCGTCAATTTCCGGGCGATCCGGAGGGTTCATTTACACAGGCCTGGGCCGATTGGCTGTTCCGCAATGTCATCACGGCAGGGGACATGTACATCGACATGCACGGCGGGGACATGATTGAAGCATTGGTGCCGTTCGTGGCCATCACACTAACCGGCAATCAGGCCGTGGACAATACGGCCGAGCGCATGGCACGGGCCTACGGCATCCGGGCGTTTCTGGCCAAGGAGGGGGCAGGCCCCATCGGCGGCACGACGACTGGCAGCGCGGCCGTGGCGCATGTGCCGGCATTGTTGACCGAGGCTGGTGGACAAGGCGTCTGGCATGAGTCGGAAGTCGATATCCTGCAGGATGGAGTGCGCCGCGTCATGGCGGATTTTGATATGTATGAAGGGATTGATTCACCGGGAGAGAAGGCCGAACGGCTAGGGGGGTGGGACTGGCTTCGGGCAGATGTCGATGGGCTCTTCTACCCGTCGGTATCCATCGGAGAAGTGGTTGACGAGGGTCAGTTCGTCGGCGAAATCAAGGACATTTTTGGAGAGACCTTGCGCACGTACACGGCACCAGTCGGCGGCGAGGTCCTGTTCCTGGTCACCTCATTGGCCATGAATGAGGGCGATCCACTGATGTCCATCTCTTGGAAATGATGCGGAGGAGGCCCTTGGCAACGCGCTGAACCAGGGCGTCCCGGCGTTCAGTGGTAGCGCTGACCTCGGAATTCGATCCACCCCCCTTCGATCCGTTCTTCAGGATCTTTGTGCGTCCAGTGCATCAAGCCGCCCAGGTCATTCCATTCGTATTCGCCGTAGACCTTGATCGTGCCTCCTACGAACAATCGCTCGACGCGCGGGGCCACATCAATGTTGTGCGCCACTAGAAGTGTCCGTCCGGACGGCTCCTCAATCACAAAGCGCTGATGGCGATGGCCCTTGTCATCATCGGCTAATATTCGCACGATGCGGCCTTCGACCAGCTGGAGTGGTGTGTTCGGAAGTGCCATGGACGGCCGGGTCAGGATCCGGAGGACTCCGGGTACAGGGTTACCCGGACATATTGATCGTTGCGCAGCACCTTCCTGGCCATGTCGGCCACGTCGGCAGGGGTCACTTGTTCCAGGGCTTCCGCCGGGTTGATCAGGATGCGGGAGGGATCCACATCCCGGGTCAGGTAGAATTCCAGGGAGTTGAGCCAGTATCCGTTTTCCTCAAGGCCCGTTTCCCATGAGCGGAAGGCCTGCTCGCGCGCGTTGGTCAGGTGCTCTTCCTCTGGGCCGTCGTTTTGAATTTCCCGGATCGTTTTCCAGACGGTGCCGACCAATTCATCCACCCGCTCCGGATCACATCCGAACACGATAGCAAACTGGTAATGCTCATAGGGCTCGTCCCGCAGGGAACCCTGCACAGACACGCCGTACGTGCCGCCCAGGTCCTCGCGGAGCACTTCCCTGAGGCGTGTGTCCAGCGTTTCGCGCAGCATGTTGAGCGCCCGTCGGGATGCCATGGACCAGGGCATATCGCCTGAAAAAACGATGCCGACCTGCGAGCGGGGTTCGACGCCACGGCGGATTACCTTTTCGATGACCCCCTCTGGTGGGCGCATGCCCACATCACGTCCTGCCTCGTCTCGGTCCGCAGCGGGGAGGGCGGCCAAGTACTGCTCAACCAACGGACGCACATCCTGAGGCTGAAACGAGCCCACCATCAAGAACGTGAAGTCGGAAAAGTCGGCAAACCGGTCGGCATAGATGGTTCGCATTTCCGCGAGGTCCGCCTCGGCCAAAACCTCGGACGACATGGGCCGAGCCCGGAAATGGTAGTCATTCAGCGTGACGTTGAGCGTATCTCCGAAGGCCGACTGCGGATTGGTTTGCATCGTGCCGAGCATACTGTTCATCCGCGTCATGAAGGACGCGAAGACCGTCGAATCAGCCCGGGGCGCCGTGCCGTACAGATAGGCCAGCTGGAACAGCGTTTCCAGATCCTGTGGGCTGGCCGCACCGCTGAATCCTTCTTCCAGATTGGCGATGTAGGGCCTGATGCGCGCTACCTGGCCCGAAAGCTTTTTCGACAGGTCCACGGCGTTGAATGTCCCGACGCCGCTTCCGCCGACAATGTTGGTGGTCAGGGAAGCCGACATGTACATGGAGTCCGGAGCCAGCGACGCACCACCCGGGCTCCATGCCGATAGCATGATTTCGTCGGCCTTGAAGTCGGTCGGCTTCAGGACGACGCGGGCGCCGTTAGACAGCGTCCAGGTCGTCAGGTCGATGTCGTCACGGTGGATTTCCTCCACGATCGTGCCGGGCACTGGGAGCTCGGCCAGCAACGGGGCATCCTGGTTGCCATCATCATAGGGTTCCAGGGTCCGCTCCAATACCTGCTCCATGACCGCCTTGACCTCTTCGATGGTCGGCATGGGTTGCTCGTCGCCGCCCGGTCCGGAAATCATGACCACCTGCTTGCCCGCAGTCATCAGGACGGGGACAAGCGCATTGACATCCTCCAGGGAGATGGCCGGAAGTGCCCGCTGCATGAGCCGGAATTCGGCATCGATACCCGGTACGGCTTCGCCCGTCAGGACATGCCGCCGGTATTCATCGGCCAAGGTGCCTGAGCGCTGATTGTCGCGTTCGTTCCAGGCCACTTCCATCCGGCGCAAACGCGCCTGACGGGCTCGATCGAACTCGGACGGCGTAAATCCGTGCTGCCGCACCCGCTCTGCCTCTTGCAGCATGGTCTCCAGGGCGCGCAGATATTGGCCGTCCTGGACGCTTGCGCTCAGCGAGAAGGCAGATTTCGTTCGGACGAGCGACCCGTCGCCGCCGCCGGCTCCAATGAACGGCGGGTTGGCATCCTGCGTCAGCTCGCCCAGACGCCTGTTCAGCATGCTGGCAAACAGGCTCCGTTTCAGGTCTTCCTGATAGTGGGCTACGGTGCCCATTTCGCCATTTTCGTGCTTGTACAAGAGCTCGACACTGGCGAATCCGGCCTCCGGATCAGACTCGATGGAAATCAGAGCCTCCTCGTGATCCGGCACCGGGTAGAAAGTCCGCTCCCGGACGGGATCGGGAGCGGTCAAGTCCGAAAACAGCTCCTGCACACGCGATTCAATGGCTCCGGCGTCGAAATCCCCGACCGCGATGACCGTCATCAGGTCAGGACGATACCAGTCCAAGTAGAATCGCATCAGGCTCTCATGGTCGAACGTGCGCAGATTCTCCTGTGTACCGATAGGCAGACGCTCTGGGTAACGCGATCCACGGAGGAGCACTGGATACTGGCGGCTGATGATCCGATTGGCGCCACCCTGTCGCAGCCGCCACTCCTCGATAACCACACCCCGTTCCTTGTCGATTTCTTCCGGCTCGAAGGTGATACTGCCGGCCCACTCGCGCAGAATACGCAGCCCGGTTTCGAGGGTCTCTGCGTCATCGGTCGGGACCTCCAGCATATACACGGTCTCGTCAAAGCTGGTATAGGCGTTGATGTCCGCTCCGAAACGCATCCCTATGGATTCCAGGTATTCGACGAGCTCCTGCTTCTCGAACGATGCTGTGCCATTGAAGGCCATATGCTCCACGAAGTGGGCCAGGCCGAGCTGGTCATCATCTTCCAGAATGGATCCCGCATCGAGCACCAGTCGCAGCTCGGCTCTGTTTTCGGGTGTCTCGTTGGCCCGGATCATGTACGAAAGGCCGTTATCCAGCGAACCAGTCGTAATGGCGGGGTCCAACGGAATGCGATCCTGGGCGCGGACCGGCACGCTACTCAAACCAAGCAGCAGTACCAGGAGCGGGGAAAGTCTGAGGAGATACATCAGGCCAGAGGGGGGAGGAGAGTACAACTGCAAAGTATTACGAACTGCAGGAGAGCATGGATGCTCCTGGCTGCTGACGGGCCCAGTCGGGACGACGCGCTGCCAGATGCTCCCGTCCGTCCTGTTCGTGGTAGGGTGTCCGAGCCGCATCGAGAAGATCATCAAGCAGCCCGAGGTCGCCTTTTTCAGCGGCTTCGATAGCCTCGTAAACCAAGTAGTTACGTGGAATGAACCACGGGTTGGCGGCGGCCATGCGTTCCATGCGTGTGTCGTAATAGTCCCCTTCCTCGAGGGTGGCCTCTGCCCAGCGGACGAGCCATGCCTGGACAATTTCGAGATCGCTTGTGGAGGGCGGAGCGTAGAAAGCCGCGTCCACAGCGGACGGATCCGGATCGTCAGGATCCACCTCCATGAGACCCCTGAAAAACAGGGTCCAGTCGGTCTCGATCTCTTGCATCCACGCGAAAAGATCGCGGATGAGCGTTTCGTCTTCGAGCGACTCCAGCCCCAATTTCGACGCCATGCGGGACTGATAGATCGTGCTGAATACGCGTGGGAAGGAGTCGACGATGGCTTGCATGCCTTCTACGTCGGAGGTAAGGGGAAGTAGTGCCTGCGCGAATTGAGCCAGATTCCAGTGAGCTACCCGCGGCTGGTTGCCGAATACGTATCGGCGGGAATGGGCATCCGTGGTATTGGGGGTGAAGTCCGGGTCGTAGTTGTCAATCCAGCCGTAGGGGCCATAATCGATGGTAAGCCCCAGCACCGACATATTGTCTGTATTCATGACGCCGTGTACGAATCCAACCCGCATCCAGTCGGCTACAACGGCAGCGGTGCGTTCCAGCACAGCCTGCACAAGCTGGAGCGGGGCCTCTTTCACATCCGGGTCGATATCCGGATAGTGCTCTGAAACGGTCCAGTGTACGAGCTGGGCCAAGAGATCTTTTTCCTGCCGGGCAGCATGGATCTGGTAGTTGCCGAATCGCAGGAAGGAGGGCGCCACGCGGCACACGATGGCACCTGGTTCGGGGGCGGCACGCCCATCGTAGAACATATCTCGTACCACTTGCTCACCTGTCCCGACCAGACTCAGGGCCCGCGTGGTTGCGATACCCAGGTGATGCATGGCCTCCGAGCACAGGAACTCCCGGATGGAGGACCGCAATACAGCGCGGCCATCAGCGGACCGGGAGTACGGCGTAGGGCCAGCACCCTTGAGCTGGAGCGTCTGCCA
>JAAZVD010000140.1 GCA_018623785.1 Bacteroidota bacterium
ATAACCGGATGCCTTCATTGGTCGGATAAATGGGTATATTCTGCGGTCCGCACGCCGCCTCTCATGCCTCTTTCTGACCGATGACCAACCAGCCCCATCTGCTGTTCGTCGACGACGAAAACCTTCTGCACAACCTGTTCGAGCGCCTTTTCACCAGAAATGGCTTCCAGGTAACGTGCTGCGCAAGTGCCCTTCAGGCCATGGACCTCATGAAAGAGAATGACTACGATCTGGTCATTACTGATTTTATGATGCCCGATATGGACGGATTTGCCTTGCTCGGACACATCAGGCAACACCACCCTGCCACACGTGTCATCATGGTTACGGCTCACGCCAATGTGCAGCATGCCGTGCGGATGATGCAGCATGGTGCCATTGATTACATACCCAAGCCGTTTACCACGGCCGAGCTGCTGGACCGTGTAAACGCATCGTTGGCTGCCGACCTCCCCCCGGCCGATTCGGTGCCCACTCCAACAAAAGTCTCAAAAACCGACCAAATTGCTTCACCAACCACACCGGCTGGCGTAACGTACATCGGAGAGTCGCCCAGCATTCAGCGCCTCAAGACCGCCATTCCACGGGTAAGCACAAACAAAGCCCCGGTTTTTATCCAGGGCGAAAGTGGGACCGGCAAGGAGGTCTTGGCAAAGCTGATTCATCACTCCAGTGACCGCGCAGCCGGTCCCTACGTAACCCTCAATTGCGCCAACCTGCCCCGAGAACTGGTGGAAAGTCACTTGTTTGGCCATAAAAAGGGGGCTTTTACCGGCGCCATCGAGGACATGACCGGTGCGTTTGAACGGGCGCATGGAGGCACGCTGCTGCTGGATGAAATAACGGAGGTGGAACTGCCCATCCAGGCCAAACTTCTCCGCGTGCTACAGGAGAGCGAAATTCAGCGTGTGGGTGCCTCGGAGACAAAAGCCGTGGATGTTCGCATCATTGCCACCAGCAACAGGAATCTGAGCGAAGCGCTGTCGGATGGGATCTTCCGGGAGGACCTCTACCACCGACTGGCCGTGTTTCCGGTAACCGTGCCTCCGTTGCGCGAGCGCGATGGTGACGTGCCCCTGCTGGCCCACCATTTCGTGGACAAGTACTGTGCCTTGTATTCACTCGGCAAAAAGACCCTTTCAGAAAGTCTACTGGCGCATTTCGTCCAGTATCCGTGGCCGGGAAACGTCCGTGAGCTTGAAAACATGATCCAACGGGGCGTGCTGCTTTCTGCTGAGCGCTCGGAAATCCAGAAATCCGATGTCTACGACGACTTCTTCGCTGACGCGGATCCAATCCTGGATACTTCGGCAGCGCCGTCCGGTCCCAAGCTTGCCACCATCGACGACATGGAGCGCCACATGATTCTCGAGGCGCTGGAGGAGACGGGCAATAATCAGCAGGCAGCGGCAGACAAACTGGGCATCAGTGCACGGACGATCCGCAACAAACTGCGCAAGTACCGGGACGACGGGCTCATCGATTAAGGAAGAAGTTTCCGCCTTGCAGACCGGCCGGTGACGGAATTTCTTTCCGGATTGCCAGCGGCATACCGGCGCACATCAAGGATACCTGGCACGGTCGAAAAAGACGTCATAAAGCGCCCAAGGTCTAAAACAGGGGCTTCAGGGGGCGTATCGGCCCATTATGACGCTTCCTTAAACGTAGTGGTTGCCGTGATGGGACACTATGGGAGTTGGATGAATGGCGATGGCACAGGCTTTGCTCATCAGGTAAGCGTCGACGCACATGTCGGGGCTTGCGCTCATGCAAAGCAATGGCAACAGAAGGGTGTCGGCAAGACTGATCCAGTATTTGCTGCTGGACGCACAACCGACCAAAAATTTCTATCTCCCTGCAGCCATGTCACAGGACCTACAAACCATTGCCGTTCAGTTTGTGACTGAACCTACTGCGACCAACAGGGAGGCTGTCGTCATGGCAGCCATTCCCCTCGTCCGCTCCATCGTGAGTAAACTCTCCATCCCGGATCACCCGCTTGCCACCCGGGAAGATCTGGAGAGTGTTGGACAGATGGGACTGCTTCAGGCCCTCGATGGTTACGACCCGGAGCGGGGGACGCCCTTTGTCTCCTATGCCTACGGCCGTGTACGGGGTGCTCTTATCGATTACCTGCGTTCCATCGACGCCCTGCCGAGAGAACGGCGTCGGATGCTCGCATCAGCGCACAAAATCTCGGATCAGCTTCGGCAAGAACTGGGCGAGGAACCCTCGGACATGCAGGTGGCTTCTCGAATGGATATGACCCTCGTGGAGTACCACACGTTGCTCCGCGACGCTCAGTGCCGATTCAGCCTCTCATTGCATGGGCCGACCGATTGTGAAAGCGACCATGCCATGATTGAAACGCTTCCACACGAGGAAACCGATGCAGCTTTTGAAGCCGTCGACAGGGAATCTCTCGAAACCTATCTGTCCACGCTGGTTGCCGACCTGCCTGAACGCGAGCAAACTATCCTGGCCTTGTATTTTTTCGAAAATCTGACCTTGCGGGAAATTGCCAGTCTCATGAGTCGCACCGAGGCACGCATCAGCCAGATTTTGGCCAAGATCCTACGAACGCTCCGCAGCCAGCTGACTGCGCCTGCCCGTCACGCTGCCTGATTTACGGTGGCGGCACAGAGGGACTCAAGTACCACTAAAAGAAGGCGCACCGGGGGCGCGGCCATGGGCCGCGCCCCCGGTGCGTTCAGGCCATTTTAATCTTCGAAGAACCGGGCGAACTATTCGGTCGCCGTGCTGTATATTTCCGGGCTCAGTAGTACTGCAGCAAAGCGCCCTTTTCAGGGTGCTTCAGTACCTGAAAAGGGCTATAGCCCTAGGCCAAGAATACGAAAGGTGTGCACCGCGGCCGCGAAAGGGATCGTCCTTAAGACCACCTTTCATGACGCGGTAACATTACCGCCTGACGGTCTTCGGCCGGTTCGCTAAAGATTCTCCATTCGCCATAACGATTGAGGTTCGTCCATGGGCGTAATGACAAAAATGCGGGAAAGCACCGGAGCCATTCTTTGGATTCTGGTTTTTGCTTTTGGCGTGATCTGGGTTTTGCAGGATTCCGGTGGTCTGGATACCATCGGACAGGTGGGCAACAATATTGGCTCCGTGAACGGGGATCCCATAACTGTTGACGAATACAACCAGGCAGTCGATCAGCAGGTACAGAGCTACCAGAATCAAACCGGCGACACCATGCCGCCGCAGATGCTGGATCAGACCCGCGACCGCGTATTCAATCAGCTGGTGGAAGCACGGCTGCGTGAGCAGGAGATGGAGCGTCTCGGCTTGGGTGTATCCGATGACGAACTGGTGGAAATGATTCAAGGAGACGACCCCCACCCTATCATCAAGGCCTACTTCTCTGATGGTAACGGTGGCGTGGATCGGGCATTGCTTCAGAACTTCATTGCCAATCCGGACGCTGCTGCGGACTGGATCAACATTGAGAACTACCTGCGCAGTGAGCGTCGGCGTCAGAAGCTGGAAAACCTGATCAACTCCAGTGTACGTATCACCGAAGCAGACATTGCCGAGGAATATGCGCAGCGCAACAAGACGGTAGACGTCCGGTATGTTGCCCTACGCTTCTCTTCCCTGCCGGATGATGAGATTTCCTACGATGATGGCGACCTGCGCTCCTTCTACAACAAGCACCGCGACGAATTCGCCCGCGGAAAGACGTTCGATCTGTCGTACGTCACTGTATCCAAGGCCCCGACAGCGGCGGACAGCGCGGCCACCCTGTCTGATGTGGAAGGCCTGAGGGAAGCCTTTGGCACCGCTGAGGATGATTCTCTCTTCCTGGCGCGCAACGGCTCTGAGCGCCCCTGGACGGATGCCTACTTCCGCCGCGATGAACTGGCAGACGACATTGCTGACGCCGTATTCGACAACATCGAAGAAGGCAGCGTGGTGGGCCCGATCATCTCGGGTGGGCAGGTACACCTGGTAAAGGTCATCGATGTTCGCCCGCCCGAAGAGACGGCTGTAAACGCCCGTCACATCCTGTTCCGTGCAGCGGAAGGGGATGATGAAGCCCGGACCGAAGCACTCTCTGAAGCCCGGGATGTACGCCGCCAACTCCTCAATGGAGGCGATTTTGCTGCACTGGCAGCCCAGTATTCAGACGACGGCACCGCTCAGCGTGGTGGCGACCTCGGCTGGTTTGGACCAGGTAGAATGGTAGAGCCTTTTGAGAAGGCTGCTTTCGGCGCACGGGTCGGACAGATTGTCGGACCAGTGGAAACACAGTTCGGCTACCACCTCATCGAAGTCACCGATCGGGCAACGGAAGAAGCCCAGATAGCTGATTTCGCGCTGACCTTGCGGGCCAGTGTCCAGACGCTCAACCGCGTACAATCCAATCTGGACGATTTGCAATACTTCTCTGCTGAAGAGGGAGATTTTGCGGGTGAGGCTGGTCGTCGCAGCCTGGATGTCCGGACGGTATCGGTCGAAGAGGACCAGCAGTTCATCCCCGGTGTGGGCAACAGCCGTGCCCTTCTCAACTTCCTGGCGGGAGGTGAGGAAGGCGACGTCAGTCCAGTCATCGAACTCAATGATGTATTTCTGGTCGCCTCTGTGGATCAGGTCAACGATGCCGGCTATCAACCTTTCGATGAAGTGCGTGCACAGTTGGAGCCGCGTCTGCGAAACGAGTTGAAAGCTGCGGTGCAGGTCGAAAGACTATCGGCAGCGCTGTCTGATGGCGGATTCGAGGGGCTTGCGGATCGCACCGCTACGGCGGAACGCGAAGCCGAGGGGCTGTCTTTCGCCAACCAGTCGGTACCCGGAATCGGCAGAGATGCTGTTTTTGTTGGTACGGCCATGGCCATGGAGGACGGCGGAACGAGCGGTGTGATTGAGGGTGCGAATGCAGCCTATGTGATTCATGCCGTGAAGGTGCATTCCCCTGGAGCCATCCAACCGGCTGAGTACACCAATCTGCAGAATCAGCTCACCTCACGTCAGCAGAATATCGTGCGGTCGCAGTGGATAACTGCACTGCGTGAATCGGCAGATATTGAAGATAATCGCCGCATCTTCCTGCAGTAGATTCAGCGGGTGCTGACCTGGCACCCGACTGAGCGAAGGCTACGTAAAGAGGGCGCCCGCCATTCGGCGGGCGCCCTCTTTACGTAGCGGCTGTGCAGATCATCACCGTAAGCACGACTACAATTCAACATTC
>JAAZVD010000141.1 GCA_018623785.1 Bacteroidota bacterium
AGTTCTCGCGGTAGATGGCAACAGCCTTGAGACCGAGCTTCCATCCCTGCATGTAGGCATCCGAAATCTCTTCCACGGTCGAGCTTTCGGGCATGTTGACCGTCTTGGAGATAGCGCCTGAGATGAACGGCTGCGTGGCCGCCATCATTTTGATGTGACCCATGTGGTGGATCGAACGCTGACCGTTGAAGGGCTTGAAGGCACAATCGAAGACGGGCAGGTGTTCGTCCTTCAGGCCGGGTGCACCCTCGATCGTGTCCTGCTCGTCGACATAATCGATGATGGCCTTGATCTCCTTCTTGTTGTAGCCCAGGCGTTCGAGTGCTTCGGGAACCGTGCGGTTCACGATCTTGAGCATACCGTCGCCCTTACCGGCCAGCAGCTTGTACTTGACCAGTGCGATGTCCGGCTCGACACCCGTCGTGTCGCAGTCCATCATGAAACCGATGGTACCGGTCGGCGCCAGTACGGTAGCCTGGGCGTTGCGGTAGCCGTGGACTTCGCCGAGTGCCACCATGCGGTTGGCCGACTCACGTGCGGCCTCATGGAGGTAGGAAGGGCAGGAGGAATCGATGGTTTCCACGGCATCCCGGTGCATGCGCATGACCTCGAGGAAAGGCTCGCGGTTTTCCGCATACCCATCGAAGGTTCCGATTTTCGGATTGGCCGCAATCTCGGCAGAGCGGGCGTACGCTTCGCAATGCTCGATGGCCATGACGGCTCCGGCCACAGCGCGTCCCTCGTCCGAGTCGTAGGGCAGTCCCATGGACATCAAGAGCGCGCCCAGGTTGGCAAATCCGAGTCCGAGCGGGCGGTAAAGGTGTGAGTTCTCAGCAACTTGGGCCGATGGATACCCAGCGTTGTCTACCAGGATTTCCATGGCCGTGATGTAGATGCGTGCCGCGGCGCGGAAGCGCTCAACATCAAACGAACCATCCTCGTTTTGGAACTTACGTAGGTTCAGCGAGGCGAGGTTGCACGCCGAGTCGTCCAAGAACATGTACTCGGAGCAGGGGTTGCTCGAGTTGATGGCATCGGTGTTCTTGCAGGTATGCCAGCGCTGGATGGTGTCCTCATATTGGACGCCTGGATCACCACAGACGTGAGTGCCTTCGGCAATTTTCTCCAGGATGTCAGCCGCATTAACCTCTTCAATCACTTCGCCTCCTTTAACGCCCCGCAGGCTGTACGTGGCGTTTTTGTCCGCAGCAGCCATGAGGGCGTCATCGACGCGCACGGACTGGTTGACGTTCTGGAACGCCACGGAGCCGTACGCCGGCCCGTTGAAAGATCCGTCGTAGCCTTCCTCGATGAGGGCCCACGCCTTCTTTTCTTCCTCTTGCTTGGCCACTACGAACTCCATGATGTCCGGGTGCCAGCTCTTGAGCGTCTGCATGATGGCTGCCCGGCGCGTCTTACCGCCGGACTTGATCGTGCCGCCTGTGGCATCCTGTACTTTCATGAAGGAGACCGGACCCGAAGGAACGCCGCCTCCGGACAGTTTCTCGCGGCTAGAACGCAATTTGGACCAATCCGCACCCACGCCTGATCCGAACTTGAACAGACGGGCCGATTCGCCCATCAGTTGCCAGATATCATCGATGGAGTCTTCCACCGAAATGATGAAACATGCCGATGCCTGCGGACGGATGTACGGATCGACCGCTGTCACTTTCTTCTTCTTGGCATCCCACCCGAAAATGGTCTTACCACCGGAATCCTTGATTCCGTACTGCTGGTTGAGACCTACGTTGAACCAGACCGGGCTGTTGAAGGCACCGTACTGATTGACGCACAACCACGTCAGCTCTTTGTAGAAGGTCTCACCGTCTTCCTTACTGGCAAAGTAGTTCTGCTTGATACCCCAATCCGCAATGGTGCGCGTAACGCGGTGGACCAGTTGCCGCAGACTGTCTTCCCGTCCGCCGTCACTGGGATGGGTACCGTTTTTTGACAGCTCTCCGTAGAAATACTTGCTCGCCACCACGTTTGTGGCAAGCTGGCTCCAACCGACCGGGAATTCAACGTTGGTCTGCTCAAAAATGGCTTCGCCTGTATAGTTCTTGATAGAGGCGTCGCGGCGTTCCCATTCGACGGATTCGAACGGGTCTGCTCCTTCGCTGGAGAATACGCGGTCGATAGTCAGACCACGGGTTACATCGGTGGTGTCGTCTCCGAACAGCGATTCCCGGTTGGTTTCAGGCATGGCTTCTCTTCAATTTTCGGGCGGGGAGCGGCGTGATCGCCTCGCGGCGTCACAAAGGTCCCCCCGGTGTGTGGGGTAACATCTGCTATTGTGTGGGTAGCGGTACACGCTGACATTGCCGTCACCATAGGAGGGTCGTCTCATGGTGCATGCTCGTTCAACGTGCCTGCGGCATACCCTGGGGTATCAGCACCGGGCCGAGAAGCGGGTGAAGTCACGGAGGAACCACTTGGGATCCTCGAGGAATGTGACGGTGGGACCGCTTCCTGGACACGTATCGCCGCACTGTAACCTGGGTAAGGCGGAAAAGTAACGGCGTATGACGCGGTCTGAAGAACCGCCTCGTACGCCGCAAAAGTGTTAAGTGGCGACTGGTGCTGTTACCAATAAATGAGTGGAATCACCGTTATGCAACTCCTTTTTGTCCACATTTGCATATTTCACGGAAGGGCCTCTCCAGTTACCAAAAAGCGTCAATTGCACGGTAATTAACGTAGCAAGGGCAGAAAAAAGCAGGTAATAACCGTTATTGCTACGAATCGACTTATAGTACGTCCCATCCCCCACATGGTTTTCCACAGTAGGTGTCGCGGAGTGTTCAATAACGGGTCCATAGAGGCCCCAATAACGGCGATACCATGTTGCGGTCTCGCTGGGGCCCCTTTGCCCTTTTGCACGAACTTCTCACCCCCATATCTGAACCCGATACCAATTGGGAGGTACAACGCCGCATCCTAAGGGCTATACATCACCCCAATCCGGTCCCATCATCATGGATGTCAACGAACGCAGCGCCTATCCCCACCCCGGAGACTTCAAAGTCATGCGCCCGGAGTACCTGGAGCAGGAGGATGGCTTCTTTGCTGCCAGCATCATCATCACCCCTTTCAAAGTGACCGGGAAGAGTGCCACCATGGCGGGTGCACGTCGCGCTGCACTGTACGAAGCAGAGAAGACCTACAAGTCATACCACCCTTCGTATCGGGTCAGCAACCCTTACCCGTCCGAGTTTACGGATCAGGAGGGGCAGACCTGGCGGCGTAATTCGCCCATGCAGCGTGAGAAGCTGGGCGACTACGCATTCACGGATGTGGATGGAGAGGAGGATTATGCCGACATCGAGCAGATGCTGATGTGGGATGTCCGGCCTACAAAAGAAGCCGTCAGCGAATAAGTCGCCCGACGCGCACCCATGCCGAAACGGCGCCGCAAAGCAGATCTGCCATCCAAAATATGCCCGGTATGCGGTCGACCCTTTGTGTGGCGCCGCAAGTGGAAGACAGTCTGGGAAGCCGTTATCTACTGTTCTGAGCGCTGCCGACGACAGCGTAAAGCATCAAGTGGCGCGGAAGCCTCATGACCGCCGGCTTGCAAGGATCCAGATGGCGTGGACGAGGCCAGGAATGTAGCCGAGGATGGTCAACAGGATATTGACCCAGAAGGAAACGCCGATACCGACCTTGAAGAAGACGCCCAGTGGCGGGATGAGGACGGATAGAAGGACGCGAATGAAGTCAAGCATGCCGTTCGGGGACTGATGAGGGAGTAGGCGGCAAGCGCTGCCGCTCGTGGCAGATACCGCTCCATGCCACTACGTAAAACGATGTCTGGAGATGCGCCGGCAGGGATGTTTCTTCAACGACGATCCCGGAAGGCATCTTCGTCCAGTCCCGCAAGAAGTTCGTCCTTTACCTCGATCATGTAGTTGTAGGCCGCATCGTGTTCGTTGGGAATCTTTCCATCGAGAATGGCTTCCCGGATCGCACTTTTGATGACACCGACCGCAGGGGAGGGCGGCAGTTCCAGCACCTTCATGATCTCCGCGCCATCGACGGGCGGCTGGAAATTGCGGAGCTGGTCCTTTTCCTCAACTTCCCGGAATTTCTCTTCCACCGCATCAAAGGCGTTCAGGTAGCGGCGGACCCGGCGGGGATTTTTGGACGTGATGTCTGCTCGCACCAGCGCCATCAGGTCATCGATGTGATGGCCCGCGTCAAAAAGTAGGCGCCGGACGGCCGAGTCCGTCACCTGATCATCGACGAGGGATACCGGCCTATGGTGAAGACGAATCATGAGCTGAACGTATTTCATGCGCTCGTCCACAGGAAGCCGTAAGCGACGAAAGATACCTTTGACCATGCGGGCTCCCTTCTCTTCATGCCCGTGGAAGCTCCACCCTGCGCCGTCAGTGAAGCGCTTGGTGGATGTCTTCCCGATATCGTGCAGTACGGCCGCCCATCGTAGCCACAGCGTCTCCGGGCATCGTGCCTCATCAAGGGCCTCGACCAGATTATCGACGACTTTCAGTGTATGAAAGAAATTGTCCTTGTGGCGGATGCCATCCACGGTTTCGACACCCTGCAACGCAACCAGTTCGGGCAGTACATGGTGCAGCACGCCTGCATCGTAGAGCCAGCGCAGTCCGATGGATGGCTTGTCGGTGCAGAGGATCTTGTTGAGTTCATCGCTCACCCGCTCGCCCGAGAGGATCTTTACCCGCTCGGCCTTGAGGCGCATTCCGGCCATCGTAACCGGATCAATGTCGAAATCCAGTTGACAGGCAAAGCGGGCGGCGCGGATGATGCGCAGTGGGTCGTCTTCAAACGTGGTCTCAGGGTCGAGCGGCGTACGGATGATACCCGCATTCAGATCGGAGATACCACCAAATGAATCTAAGAGTGTGCCAAAGGCCTCCGGGTGAATATCGACGGCAAGGGCATTGATAGTAAAATCCCGTCGGTGCTGATCATCCTCCATCGTACCCGACTCGACGGCAGGCTTACGGGAGTGGCGGTCGTAGCTCTCCTTGCGCGCACCTACGAATTCGAGGACGAGCATTTCACTGGGAGAACCGTGATGGATGCGGATGGCAGCCGTGCCAAAGTTCTCGTAGCGATGGACCTCAGAGCCACCGAACTCAGCTTGTACGGCCGAGGCCAGCCTCAGCCCAGAACCTTTCCCGACGGA
>JAAZVD010000142.1 GCA_018623785.1 Bacteroidota bacterium
AATTCGCGCTCTACATGGTCCTCGTGGGTGACGTCTTCTACTTCAATCGTGTCGATCAGGCCGTTGAGCTGCTTCAGGACCTGAGCGATGATCCGGTCATTGCCTGTCGTCACGAGTGTAAGACGCGCCTGTCCGGGCTTGAGTCCTTCCCCCACGGTCACACTCTCGAGGTTGAAGCCTCGCTGGGAAAACAGGTTGGCAACCCGGTTGAGGGCACCGATGGTGTTTTCGATGATGACAGTCAGAACATGGCGATGCACAGAATCTTCGGCATCCGGGTGGATAGCCTCGCCTGCCGCCTGCTTGCGGAATAGTTGCTGAGAGGTCAGTTCTGGCATGACCGGGGCCGTGGTATCAGTAGACATGGGCTTCTCCTCTTAGAGGGATGATTCAGGCGCACGCCTCAGGATTGAACTGGGCCGTAATCATGTTGTCAGTGGCAGCACCAGCAGGGACCATCGGGTATACTTTCTCCTCGTTGACGACAGAGAACTCCATCACGACAGGACGATCGTTAACCTGCCATGCCGCTTCCAGCGTAGCCTCGATATCCTTCGGATGGTCGCAGTGCAGTCCAACGCACCCGAAAGCTTCCGCCAGCCGGACGAAATCCGGGTTCGTAGGCTCAAGATTGGTGTGGCTGTAGCGCTCCTCATGGAACAGCTCCTGCCACTGACGCACCATACCGAGGTAGTTGTTGTTCAGGATGACCACCTTAAGGGGCAGTTTGTGGGCAGCCGCCACACCCAGCTCCTGGATATTCATCAACACCCCACCGTCGCCGTTGATGGAAATCACATCCCGACCGGTGCCTCGCAGCCCGAAGGCAGCCCCCATGGCAGCTGGGAGGCTGAAGCCCATCGTGCCCAGACCACCTGACGTAATGTGACTGCGTGGGTGCACGTAGGAATAGAACTGCGCTCCCCACATCTGATTCTGACCGACATCGGTAACGACAACAGCCTGACCCTCGGTTTTGTCACGCAGGGCCCGGATGATTTCCTGGGGACGAAGATGGTCATCACGCTGGAAGTCCATGGGACATTCCTGCTTCCACGCATCAATCTGGGATCTCCAGGCGCTGTAGTCCCCTGGCTCCACCAGAGGCTCCAGCTGCTCAAGAACCTTGCTCACATCGCCCAGGATGGGGCAATCGACGGGCACATTCTTCGAGATGCAGGCCGGATCGATATCAATGTGGATTATACGGGCGTGCGGTGCCCATGCCTCGATCTTTCCGGTCACCCGGTCATCGAATCGAGCCCCGACGGCAATCAAAAGATCTGTGTTCTGAACCGCCATGTTGGCGTACCACGTGCCGTGCATGCCCAACATACCTACCGACAGCGGGTCATTTTCAGGAAACGAACCCAACCCGTGAAGGGTGGTTGTGACGGGAATGCCTGACTTGCGGGCGAGGGCCGTAAGCCGTTCGGCACCGTCCGAAATGATGGTACCGCCACCGACGTAAAACAATGGCCGCTGGGCCTCCGCCATCATGGCAGCGGCCTTGCGCACTTGCTCCGAATTACCACGGCCCACGATGTCGTATCCACGGATGGCGACTTTCTCCGGATAATGGAACGGCGCTCGCGCGGCCAGGATGTCCTTGGGTAAATCCACTACCACCGGGCCGGGGCGACCCGTACGGGCAATGTAGTAGGCTTTTTTTACCGTCTCGGCCAAATCCCGTACATCGCGCACCAGGAAGCTGTGCTTCGTAATACTGCGTGTCACGCCGATTGTATCGCACTCCTGAAAGGCATCGTTACCAATCAGGTGGGTTGGCACCTGTCCAGTGAATACCACCAGTGGAATAGAGTCCATGTAGGCGTCGGCAATACCCGTCACGCAGTTGGTAGCGCCCGGACCGGACGTGACCAGAACCGTGCCAACCTTCCCGGTGGCCTTTGCATAGCCCTCGGCCGCGTGCGTACCACCTTGCTCATGGCGAACCAGCACATGCTCGAAGGAGGGGTTCAGACGATGCATCTCATCGTAGATACCGATGATGGCACCTCCGGGATGGCCAAAAATGACTTCCACGCCCTCCGCCTCCAAGGAGCGAATCAGGATTTCCGCACCCGAGGCAAGTCCGTTGGTAGGCTTGGCAGGGCTGGCAGATGCTGCTTTTTCAGTCGTTACTGACGTTTTCATCGGTCTGTGTATGTGATGACTGGAAGTCTAAAACAGGATTGAAATGGACTACTGGGCCGGGTCGGATTAGGTCAACGCACCGGCTCATTCGTAGGAATGGTTCCCGGCTCCGTTACATCGGGCCCGGGAACGCGTAGAATGGCTCCGGTCGACGCACTGGTGACCAAATGGCTGTAGCGAACCAGATAACCGGTTCTGATTTTGGGGACGAAGACCGGTAAACGCGCGCGTCGCTGCGCTTCTTCTTCAGGCGATACGTGCCAGTGCACGCTGCTCTCATGGAGATTGATGGTAATCCGATCTCCCTCTTCCACCAAGGCGATGGGGCCTCCAGCGGCCGCCTCCGGCGAGCAGTGCCCGATGCTCAAGCCACGGGTTCCACCCGAAAAACGACCGTCCGTGATCATGGCTACCGAACGATCCAGCCGCATACCGGCCAAGGCGGATGTTGGCTGAAGCATTTCCGGCATGCCCGGGCCTCCACGGGGTCCCTCGTACCGGATGACAACAACAGTGCCTTCTTCGATCGAACCACTCAGAATGCCTTCGACAGCGGCGTCCTGGCTCTCAAAAATGCGGGCTCTCCCCTCAAAAACATGCATTTCCTCGGATACCGCTCCTGTCTTGATGACGCATCCATCGGGAGCCAGGTTGCCAAACAATATCCTGAGGCCACCCGTAGCCCGGAAAGGGTCTGATGCGGGCCGGATGATGTCCGGGCGGGTGGTGCGGGCGGCATCCAGGCCCTCGCCCAGCGTCTTACCCGTTACCGTTGGTCGGTCCGCATTCAGGTGTCCCGCCATGTGCAGCTCTGCCAGGACGGCCTGGATGCCGCCCGCTTCGTCCACATCCTCCATATGCACATCGGGTGTGGCCGGTGCCACTTTACAGAGGTAGGGCACCCGGTCCGACATCGCATTGATGCGAGCCAGGTCGTAATCAATACCTGCCTCGTGCGCTGCCGCCAGCAGGTGCAATATCGTATTCGTCGATCCCCCCATCGCCATATCCAACGCAAAGGCATCATCAAATGCCGCCTCCGTGACGATATCGCGTGGTTTCAGGCCTTCATCCACCATCTCCACGACGCGGGCGGCCGCTTTCTTGGCCAGCTCGCCGCGCTTTGGGTCGATGGCCAGAATGGTTCCGTTTCCTGGAAGCGCCAGGCCGAGCACCTCCATGATGCAATTCATGGAGTTGGCTGTGAACATGCCTGCGCAAGAGCCGCAGGTCGGACAGGCCAAGTGCTCCAGCGCATCCAATTCCACGTCGTTGATCTCACCGTTCGAGTACTGTCCAACCCCCTCGAACACCGAGACAAGGTCAATCTTCCTGCCATCCGGGAGACGACCGGCCTTCATCGGACCGCCAGAGACGAAGATGACAGGGATATTGCATCGGAGGGCACCCATCAACATGCCCGGAACGATCTTGTCGCAGTTGGGCAGACATATGATGGCATCGAGACAGTGCGCCTCGACGACTGTTTCGACGGCATCGGCAATAATCTCCCGACTTGGCAGGGAGTATCGCATGCCCAGATGGCCCATTGCTATTCCATCATCGACACCGATGGTATTGAACTCGAAAGGAAGGCCACCGGCCTCCCGAACGGCGTCCTTGACCAGGGCCCCGAACTGCTGAAGGTGAACATGCCCGGGAATCAGATCGATGTAAGAGTTGCAGACGCCGATGAAAGGGCGATCGAAATCATCATCGGACCGGACCACGCCCGTCGCTCTGAGCAAGCTACGGTGCGGCGCACGCTGGTAGCCTTTGGTAATCGTATCACTGCGTCGGGACATCGGGGGGAATCGTGTTTGGGGGTCTGGTCAACCCCTGCATTCAAAAGATTCCGCGATGCGGCAGGGTTGACCGGTTTATCAGGTGGCAAGCACGCTGAGAAGGAGGAGCACGAGAACAGGTAGCACCAGTAGTACCACCTGCCGTAGGTCAACCGCAATCAAGAATTCGAGCGCCAGGCCCATGGGGCCCTCAGCCGCGCGGACCGAAGGTGTATCAGGCGATGTGGAGATAGCGGTCGTAAACATGCCGGCTCGTTGGGTGAGAGCGCCCCGCAAGCAGCCTTTTTGGCGCTGGTAGGTGCTCGATTGCGAGGTGAATGGTAGGGTCTTTCCAGCCTGCACATCAACCTTTCCTTCTGTGAAGAATCTGTAAGCGCTACCAAAAGGATGGCCCTGACAATGCTTTGGGGCGTGCATTTGACAGTGTTAAGCGATGCCTATGTCCTGCATACCTGTATCTTCCCGGAGCGCTTTACTCGCAATGCCACCACTTTTCGAGCGTCATTTTTTTTTGCCCATGACCAAATTTTCTCCCGAAAATGCCCGCAATCTGGACGCTGCGGACCCGCTGTCGGGATATCGCGCCCACTTTGCCATTCCCCGTATGGATAATGGACAAGAGGCACTTTACCTGTGCGGCAACTCCCTCGGACTGCAACCCCGCGAAGGAGTGGTGGCCTTGGAAATGGTCATGAAAGACTGGGCCGAGAAAGGTATCGAAGGGTACTTTACGGGGGACCATCCATGGGCGGACTACGGCACGGAATTACGCGCCTCCGAGGCGCGCCTCGTCGGCGCCCAGCCCATCGAAGTAGCGGTCATGAACTCGCTGATGGTCAACCTCAATCTTCTCATGTTGTCGTTCTACCGCCCAACGGATGAACGCCCCTGCATCTTGATTGAGGAGCACACCTTTCCTTCTGATCAATACGCTCTCAGGGAGCAGATCCGCTTCCACGGATTCGATCCGGACGATTGCTTGATCGTGCAGAAGGCGCGATCCGGTGAATACCACCTGCGCACTGAGGATCTTCTGGAAACGATCAGGCAGGAAGGACATCGGATTGCACTGATCATACTGGGCGGAGTCAACTATTTCACTGGCCAGTTCTTCGATATCGGTGCCATCACACAGGCTGGGCATGACATGGGGTGTACGGTCGGTTGGGATCT
>JAAZVD010000143.1 GCA_018623785.1 Bacteroidota bacterium
CGAGTCGTCCATGGCCGCCGCGAAGTCCGCGATGAAAGCTTCGGCATCGTCGCCGGCGGGAAGGAGTACTAAACCGGGGTTCGTGCAGAACTGCCCCACACCGAGGCTGACAGATCCAGCCAAACCGGCTACGAGGGCGTCTTTACGCGCTTTGAGCGCATGCGGGCGGATGACGATAGGGTTGATGGAGCTCATCTCGGCGTAGACCGGGATGGGCTCCTTGCGGGCGGCGGCCCGCCCAGCGATGGCAAGACCACCGAACCGGGATCCCGTGAAGCCGACCGCCTTGATATCGGGATGATCCACGAGCGGGACGCCGACGTCCTGGCCTGTCCCTTGCAGCAAAGAAAACGTGCCTTCCGGCAGGCCCGATGCCTTGACGGCGCGCTGGATGGCGGAGCCCACGATTTCGCTCGTTCCCGGGTGGGCGAAATGGCTGATGGCCACGACCGGACAACCGGCAGCAAACGCCGATGCCGTGTCGCCACCGGCTACGGAAAACGCCAACGGGAAGTTGGAGGCGCCGAACACCGCCACGGGGCCCAGGGCGATCCGCATGTAGCGCAGATCAGGCTTGGGAACAGGCGCACGATCGGGCTGGGCCGTTTCGAGGCGCGCATCCACCCAGGAGCCTTCTTCCACCAAATCGGCAAACATCCGGAGCTGACCGATCGTGCGCCCGAGCTCGCCGTTCGCGCGGCCTTCCGGAAGAGCCGTTTCCAGTGGCATGCGGGCCACGATGTCCGGACGGGCGTTCTCCAGTTCATCGGCCACGGCGCGCAGGAAGGCCGCGCGCTGCGAAGGGGAGGTGGCTGAAAACGCGGCGGCCGCTTCTGCCGCCAGTTCCGCTGCCCGACCGACCTCAGCCGCGGAAGCCGTGTGGAACGTGCCGTCGAGGGCCTGTCCAGTGGCAGGGTTCATGGCTTGGAAGGTGGCGGCCGAGTCAGAGCCGTGGGAAAAGCCGATGAGGGAGCGTCCGTGGAAGGTCATGGAGGGAAAGACAGGATGATGCATGAGAAACCGACATGCCGAACCCGGCGGGCCGACAACTCGCAAGATACGGGGCTGAGGTATCTTCGCAGGGCTACCCCGATGAAAACCCCCCGAATCGGGTTTCCCTGATAGTCTGTAATGCAGAGGCGTTCCTCTTCACGAAGGACCATTGCGAACATCACGCCCATCCCCCATGAGTCATGGCCAGAAGTAATCATCCGCATCCTTCGGAAGTAACACCGGAGTCGATTTACCTGAACCGCCGCGCGTTCATCAAGCGGGCAGCCGCAGCAGGTATAGGCGGTACGTTGGTGGCTGGCGGTGTGTGGGCGCGGCAAAAGGACGCCCCCCGTGTTGAAGGCACTTCCGACGACGAACTCACCCCATGGGAAACGGTAACCGGCTACAACAATTTCTATGAGTTTGGCACAGGCAAGTCCGACCCCAAGCGAAATGCCCAGAATTTCAGAACGGACCCGTGGTCCATCGAAGTAACGGGAGAGGTCAGCGAGGAGCGGACCTTCGCCCTGGACGAATTGATGGATGGCCTGACGGTAGACGAGCGCATCTACCGCATGCGGTGCGTAGAAGGGTGGAGCATGGTCATTCCCTGGAATGGAATCATGCTCAAGGATCTGATTGAGCGGTTAGGTCCGACCGAGGAGGCCAACTATGTCGAATTCACAACCCTCTTGGACCGGCGGCAGATGCCGGGTCAGAACAGTCCTATCCTTCCCTGGCCCTATGTTGAAGCGCTCCGCATGGATGAGGCCCTTCACCCGTTGACTATCCTGGCCACAGGGGTCTACGGCAAGGATCTGCCCCCGCAGAATGGCGCGCCCATCCGACTCGTCGTGCCGTGGAAGTACGGATTCAAAGGTGCCAAATCCATTGTCCGGATCCGCTTCACGAAACGGCAGCCTCGCACGACATGGAACGAGGCCATACCACGTGAATACGGTTTCTATGCCAACGTAAACCCCAACGTGGACCATCCCCGATGGAGTCAGGCTACTGAACGTCGCCTCGGCGAGTTTTTCCGGCGGGACACCCTCATGTTCAACGGCTACGACGAAGTAGCGCCGCTGTACGAGGGCATGGATCTGGCCAGATACTACTGATGCCCATTACTTCGCCGATTTCGTCCGCGCCGGCAACCAAAGACTGGGTGCCGGCTGCCAAGGTGGGTGTCTGGGCAGTGTTGCTGGCTCCGATTGCCATTCTTGCCGATCGCATCTTTTTGTTTGGTCAATTTACCGGAGGAGATTTTGTCGATGACCCGGTCGAGCTGATCCAGCATTGGACCGGCACGGCCTCAATGATCGTTCTGCTGCTGACTCTCGCCATAACCCCGTTCCGCCTGTTGAGCGGTATCAACAAGGTGCAGCGCTTTCGGCGGCTCTTGGGGTTGTTTTCGTTCCTTTACGCCTCGTTGCACGTTTTCAGCTATTTCATTTTCGATCAGCGCATGCAATTGGGACCCATTGCTGAGGATGTGCTGGAACGTAATTGGATCCTGGTAGGCTTTCTGGCCTGGGTCCTTCTCATCCCTCTGGCCGTAACGAGCACAAGTGGATGGATCCGGCGGATGGGTGGCAAGCGATGGAATCGATTACACAAGCTCATCTATCCAGCCGGTGGTCTGATCGTGCTGCATTTTCTCTGGCAGACCAAGGTGTTGGAGACAGAGCCGCTTGTATACACGGCGGTGTTGCTCGTGCTCTTTATTGCTCGTTGGTGGGTCCGCCGGTAAGCAGAAGTATCACGCGGAGGCAATGAGCAGGTCATCCAGACCCTTAAGCGTTTGCACGATGTTGACGTTCTCATTGCGTGCCGCCAAGGGTTCGCACCAAGCCGACCAGATCCCTCCCAAGACGAGACGAAAGGTACGCTTTCGATCAAGTGAGGCGAGAAGGCTGCGAAGGAGTTGTTGGTCTTCCCCGGGCTCGGAGGGCATGGTCCGGCAGATACAGACATAGTCAGCGTTCCAGCGCTTCTGTTCTCTCGTGAACTCCTGGTTGGGCACGTTGGCGCCTAGATATCGCACCCTGTATCCACGTAGCATGAAAACGCTGCGCACGAGCAGGGCCGAGATATCGTGTGAGTCCGCCCGGGCACATCCGACGATGGCCTCTTTTCCATTCGGGCGAAACCCGGCTTTGGCCGCAAAATGATACCGTATGATGGTATCCCGGATGATCTGGGTTGCTCGATGCTCATCAGCCACGCTGATTTCAAGCTTCCCGTGACGGGTCTCCACGGTGCGCAACAATCGCAGCAGAATGGGTCCGAGAACGAGGACATCCTCGGGGTAGATGGTAAAGAGATGGCCGACCATCGCGTGGAAGGAATCCTCATGGCCGGCAATCAGGCAGGCCAGAAGGACCTCTGTCAGGAGATCGTCATCGTTCTGCTCAAAATGAGCTCGTAATCCGTTGAGATATCCGATGAGTTCTTCATCCACACAATGAAGAGGGTGGCTCTCATTCTCCTGGCTCAGATAGGTTGCCAATTGCTCCGTATCGATGCGAAGATGCCCCCCTTGGGTCCTGTAGCCACCGAGTCTGCCGGATACGCATAACCGTTTGATCGTGGAGACGTGAACTCCGAGTATGCGCGCGACAGTATTCGTTGTCATAATCGATCAAGAAGCGATGAATGATCTACTAATGTTAAGTGATTGTGAGAATAGGATGCAAGGAAGCGCTTTTCTGTTACCTGATGAGCGTTTTTGACACTACGCACAGGTCTACAGGACCATTTAGACAATTAAACCTCACCACAGAAATCATGGAAACACTGAGCCTAGAACAATATGGTGTCGTGTACAACATGTTTTCGTTCACGATTGCGTCAATGCTGGGGGCGTTTGCCTTCTTCATTCTGGCCCGTGAACGAGTAGCACCGAAGTACCGCATCTCACTCATTGTGTCGGCTATCGTCGTGGGTATCGCAGCCTACCACTACTTCCGCATCATGGGAAGCTGGGAGCATGCCACTGAGTATGCCAATGGCGGATATACCTTCAACTCTGACCTGTTCAACGACGCCTATCGCTACGTTGACTGGTTGCTGACTGTGCCACTGTTGTTGGCCGAGTTGGTCCTCGTAATGGGCCTGACACGCGAGAAGTCCGAAGGGCTGCTCACCAAACTCATCCTGGCTGCTATTGCCATGATCGTGCTTGGTTACCCGGGTGAGGGCGCTGCAGAAGCCAGCTCCATCATCCTCTGGGGTGTGCTCTCGACGATTCCTTTCGCCTACATCCTCTACGTTCTTTGGGGCGAAGTTGGTCAGGTTATCAACGAGCAGAGCGGTCGCGTAAGCCTCCTGCTCAGCAACGCTCGTCTGCTCATCCTGGCTACGTGGGGTTTCTACCCGATTACCTACGCGCTGCCTCTGCTGGGCGCAGATGTCGGGCTTGTTGGAATGCAGATTGGCTACGCCATTGCTGACGTTCTTGCCAAAGCTGGTTTTGGTGTACTGATCTACATCATTGCCCGCAACAAGTCGGAAAACGACGGCTACACCATGGGTGCCGCCTGATTCCCATTCGCAGTGGAGCGGGCGGCCGGTTTACCGGCCGCCCGCAACCTGCGTCCTACCCCTCGGAGCGTCTATGTCCTACCTGCAGTTCCACGTCGTTTTTACGATTCCGGCCTTGATCCTGATGCGGGTCATCCAACCGCGCATCATGCTGTCTGACCGACGGAAGGCCAACGTTTCAGTGGGACTCATCGCCATCATCGCCTTTATCTACACGACGCCGTGGGACAACTTCCTGGTTGCCAACAACATCTGGTATTACGGTACGGATCGGGTTATCGGCATCATCGGGCATGTACCCTACGAGGAATACGCGTTCTTTCTGATCCAGACCTTCATCACAGGGCTCTGGACCTTTTGGCTTCTGCACAGGCCGCATGTCCGCTGGTTTGACGGCTCTTCCTCTCAGCGGGCCCGCTGGCTCGTAAGCGCAGGTTTTCTGGCAGCTTCGTTGATCGGTGCCCTCATGCTGGAGACGACATCCACGTTATACATGGGTCTGATCATGGTGTGGGCAGCTCCCGTGCTGGCGTTGCAGTGGATCGTAGGTGGACATCATCTCTGGAAGGCGAAGAAGCTCGTTCTGGCAGCCTTC
>JAAZVD010000144.1 GCA_018623785.1 Bacteroidota bacterium
ATACCGAGGGCGCTTTCCGCGACTGGGGCTACGAAGTGGCTCGCGAAGAGTTCGGAGCAGAAGTCATGGGTGAAGGCCCGTGGTGCAAGCTCCCAAATGGTATCGTCATCAAGGACGTCATTGCCGATGCGTTCCTGCAGCAAATCCTGACTCGTCCTGCCGAATACAGCGTCATTGCCACCATGAACCTGAACGGCGACTACATCTCCGACGCCCTGGCCGCCCAGGTGGGTGGTATTGGGATCGCACCGGGCGCCAACATCAACTACGACACAGGATTGTCGATTTTCGAAGCCACCCACGGCACGGCGCCCAAGTATGCTGGCCAGGACAAGGTGAACCCGGGATCAGTCATCCTCTCAGGAGAGATGATGTTCCGTTTCATGGGCTGGAACGAAGCCGCCGACCTGATCGTGACCTCCCTTGAGAAGACCATCAGCCAGAAGCGCGTGACCTACGACTTCGAGCGCCTTATGGAGGGCGCTACACTCCTGAAATGCTCGGAGTTCGGCGAAGCGATGGTCAGCAATATGTAGGCCCTTTCCGTTCAGGCCCAAATCGCGTAAAAAAGGGAGCCGCACCAGATGGTGCGGCTCCCTTTTTGCTTTGTACAGCTTCGCTCAGAGCCTGAAGTTTTGACGGCGCTCGGCCACTTCCTTGAACAAGTCATCAAAGTGGGCCGCGTGCTGGCCCCATTCCAGGTGCTCGCAGATACCCCGCAGCGTGTTGGGAGGCAGTGGCCGCTCTTCGCCCTTCAGGATACGGGCCATGATCTCGAAGAGCTCATCCTCGGTGTCATACAGCACAGGGGCGTGCAGGAGAGGGCTCTGTAGCGCACCAGGAATCAGTTCAGGGTAGGAAAGCCGATTCGGGAGCAGCGGATGACACCCGCAATAAATAGCCTCCAGCATCGAGATACCAAAGAACTCGTGTTTCGAGGTTGAAACGACCAGATCGGCACGATGCAGAAGGCGGCTGTATTCGCGGAAGTCCTCCGCGTAGCCATAATGCAGGATCCGCTCGGCATAGCGCTCGAAGGCCCGTTCGAATTCCTTTGGCTGTTCTTCGAAGTGTTCGCCGGCCAGGATGAGGCGGAATTTATGGCCCGAGTCGTCTAGCCTGTTCATCACCCGGAAAAAGGCCTCTGGGTCCTTATCGTACTCCCATCGCTGGTTCCAAAGTACGATCGGGGGTTTCATACCGGGTCCCCAATCGTGCCCCTCGTAGGCCGTTGCGTACTTGTCATGCCCTCTAAGATCAAGGCCCAGATGAAGCACCGAGCTCTTCTCGCGAATGTGGGCGGCCGTCTTGAGGTGTGTGTAATCGGGAAACAGACGGAGCAGACGCGGAAGTGCCTCCACGAACTGGTCGTAATGGAATTGGGAGTTGAAGACCACGTGGTCTGCGGCCAGACAGGAGAGATAGTTGATGTACCCGTAGGTGTGGTCGCGCTCCCTACCTTCTGGAAGCGGATAGGTCAGCTGGTTTTCATGCATGTACATGACAACCGGAACACCTTCCAGATCAAAGCGGGTCAGCGCCAGGAAGGCGGGCAGGTTGACCATGCTTGAGGCGAATATCAGATCCGGCTTCTCCGCATCGGCATACATTCGCTCAGCCTTCCGCGCCATGGTCACGGCACCGCCATGCATGCGCCATTTCCAGAACCGCGCACTCATGGTAATGGTATCGACCTGATGCCGGCTGTTGGCAACAAGACCGTCAAGAAAGGTCCGATGGGAGCCCCCATACCAGGGCTCAAGTGCCAGGATACGCATCTGTAAAGGGGGGAAGGACAAACAATGCCGAACCCGCAAACCGACGGGCGTAGATCAGGAAAGACGCTCTTTGAGCTCTGCTTCTTCTTCGTCCCGGGCAGGCCGAACGATGGAGACGCCACGCACCTGGAGAAAATCTCTCAGCGTAGCAGCCAATACTTCCTCTGCGGTCACCAATTCCTCCTCTCCTGGAGCCAGGGAGATCGTCCGCGTCGTCATATCGATCGTGACCGTACGGGCATTGGTGTTCTTGATCAACATTCCTTTGCGTTTGCGGTCGCTCATGGCAGTTTTCGGGTCGATACGAATGAATGCTTCCGTCAGGGCGATCAAGCCACGTCAGCGAGTAGGCCGGCGCATCGCTTTCGGAGGATGAAGCACGGAGTGAGTCCGAGCAAGAGACAACAGTCTATGAGATGATACAAAAGCAAGGTTGCATTCCCGATGCCCGAGAGTCAGTGTTTCAGTGTTCCATAATCATTTCATGTGGGGTCATGTGGAGATCAACCATCGCGGCTCTTGAGGTAGTCCGAGGAGCGCTACTACCTGCACGCTGTTTGCAGTGTGCGGCCTCGCTGCGCGAGGCCGCACCCCTCTGTCTGTCGTGCTTTCGGCTTCTCGAGTCCTGCCGGATTCCAGCCAGGGAACTACCAGGGCTTACAGTGGCCGGGCGTCCGGTCATTGCAGCCAGCTATTATCGATCTGCCTCCCCACTGCGCGCCGTGCACCGGGCCGCCAAATACCATCAGAATGAAGGCTGCGCCAAGTGGCTGGCGCGCTACATGGCACGCCGCATCCACCTGCCGGAAGGGGTAGAGGTGTATACCCCGGTGCCTTCCCACCCCGCCCGCCTCATGGACCGTGGGCTGGACCTTGCCGGCATCCTGTCTCAGACGCTGGCGAGCCGCACTAACCAGGTAGTAAGCCTTGATCTCTTGAGACGGCACACCCTTGGAACGCCCCAGGACGAATTGGACCGCAGGGATCGACTATCCAATGTCGAGAGCGTCTTCAAAGCAGGAAAGCAGACACTGTCGCCACTGCATGTGCTCTTGGTTGATGACGTCGTTACCACGGGTGCCACACTGGATGCCTGCGCATCGGTTCTCGAAGCCAAAGGCCACACCGTAGCCCTGGCTTCGCTGGCCTTTCGTCGGGAAATTTTCAGACTTTCTCAGCGATAATCTGAGATATCCATGCGGAAATGACATGACTCAGCTTCCGAGGGCTCGTTGGTAGCCACGACGACCACTTTACCCTTTCCCACCGCATCGGCAATAATGGATCGGACAATCTCAAGGCCCTGCTGGTCCAACGTTGCCGTTGGCTCATCCAGCAAGAGGACTGGTAGATCGGGCAGCAAGGCACATGCCAGGCGGACACGCTGAATCATCCCGGATGAAAACGTACGTACCAGGTCGTCGGCACGAGAGGCAAGCTCTACTTGGTCCAATACCGCATCAATACGAGGATCCCGTCGGCTCAGGCCCCGAACGGACGCCAGGAATTGCAGATTCTCACGCGGAGAAAACCCGTCGTACACATTCAAATAGGGGGCTACCATGGCACACTGCAGAGGGTGATGCTCGCGCTCGACCTTGCGCCCATCAACCGTCAGATCCAGCGTGCCTTTAGAGGGCGTCAGGAGACCCGCGAGTAAGCGTACCAGGGTAGACTTGCCCGACCCGTTGGCGCCTGTGATAGCCGTAGTCGTCCCACCCAAGAACTGGCCGTCCATTTTCCGGAACAGCACCCGCTGACCGAATCGATGGCCGAGACCCTGGACACGGATTGATGTTTCGGTAGATGCAGCCTCGATGGGTTTCACCGGGAGAGGATGATGAAGGACAGAGCGCTGACGCAAAATAGATGTCGCGAGCCGTTCTGACCACTGACAGCACAGTCTATCGGACGGACAGGATCGTGAACCCCCGAAAAGTTCGTCGGTTACCTACGTTGGTTGCTTCCCGTGTGCCAAATTCCTTATCGACAACCACCCGTTCATGTCCACCTACGACCCCCTGCTGTATGGTCACGACGCAACAGCTCGCATTGTAGCTGTCCATGCCGTGGCGGATAAGCGAAGTGCGCGAGGGCATGTACACGTATGGCAGCGGTCCGACGATGGCATGAAGGTGACCCTGACCGAAGAACCGTTCTTTCCCTTCGCGTTCGTATCAGATGTTCAGTTGATGGCTGGCGTTGACCGAAACCGGTTCCGCTTCCAGCCACTGAAAGGCCACGGATATTTCCGAAATCTGGTTGTATTCAATCATTGGCAGGACTACTGGAACGGAATGCGCCACCTGAACCGACTGGCCAAGCAACGGGATGTGTCCTCACCGGCCTACACCATTGCCTCACCGACGCAGCAGTATCTCATGCAGTCGGGCAGAACGCTGTTCAAGGGGATGGGCTTCGACGAGTTGCATCGCATGCAATTGGACATCGAATGCTTGTCAAGCGGCACATTTCCGAATGCGGACCGGACGGAAGACCGTGTCATCCTGGTGGCCCTTTCCGATAATCGGGGTTGGAGACAGGTGCTCGGAGGTCCGGATTGGAGCGAGGAAAACCTGCTTTCAGAGATGGTCAGCGTCATCGTGGAGCGTGATCCTGACGTGCTGGAAGGACATAACATTTTCCGATTCGACGTCCCCTACTTGATGCGTCGTTGCAGCATGCACGGCATACCGTTTGCCATCGGGAGGGACCGCAACGAGCCCCGAACCTTTGGCAGTTCTACGCGCTTTGCAGAACGGACCATCGATTTTACGGCCCTGGATATTGCAGGACGCCATGTCATCGATACGTTTTTTCTAGCCATGGAATATGATGCCATCAAGCGGGATTTGCCAGGCTATGGGCTCAAAGAGGTTTCCCGGCATTTTGGATTTGCGCCGGCGGACCGGACCTATGTGGAAGGAGGCAGGATCAGCCAGCTTTGGAAAGAGGATCCTGATACGCTGATCCGATACGCCTTGGACGATGTGATTGAAACGGAGAGGCTCGCGCGCCACCTGTCCGAATCCAATTTCTATCTGACGCAGATGCTGCCCATGGAATACGGACGGGTGGCGCGCGTCGGCCCGGCAGCCAAGATCGAGAGTCTGTTTGTCCGGGAGCACTTGCGGCGAAAATACTCCCTGCCACGCTCTGAATGGGGGAGCCAGTCCCAGGGTGGCTACACCGATATCTTTTTTACAGGCATTACAGGCCCGGTGGTGTATGCGGATGTGGAAAGCCTCTACCCGTCCATCATGCTTAATTATGACATCAAACCGGACAGGGACTCTCTTGGCC
>JAAZVD010000145.1 GCA_018623785.1 Bacteroidota bacterium
AAGGGGGTCGAACTTGAATGGAAGCGGATCAAAGCACGAAGCAAGCCGGTACCAAGCGCCATACAAAGCACTGGGCGTAGTGCGGATCTTAGCGCTCCGAACCATACTGGCACTCGTGAGTGACGCACCATCAACAATGCATCATCAGCAATGCACCATTGAGCCGTGCACCTTCGAACCCGCGTACGCCGCGCCATACAACGATCACAACCATGCCCTACCCAGAACCTCTTGTTGCTCCAATGCGCGCGGAGTTGACCGCCGTTGGCGTTCATGAACTCAAAACAGCCGAGGAGGTCGATCGCGCTTTCGAAGCGGCTGCCGGCAAGACCATGTTGCTCATTGTAAACTCGGTGTGCGGTTGTGCCGCTGCCATGGCACGGCCTGCCGTGCGTATGTCCATGCAAGCCGATCAGCTCCCTGACATGTTCACGACTGTCTTTGCAGGTCAAGACCTGGACGCCACGGCCCGTGCACGACACCACTTGGCAGGACTTCCACCGTCGTCGCCTTCCATGTTCCTGATTCAGGATGGAGAACCCGTGTTTGCACTGGAGCGCAGACACATTGAAGGTAGATCTGCCAGTGCTATCGCTACGGATCTGGTGAATGCCTTTCAGCATTTTTGCGGTTCAGGAGATGCCTCGGGTGATGGCTCGGGAAGCGGCGCAGCCGCGGAGACCATGTCGGAGGAGCCACCCAAGGTCTCACCAACCTTCCGCTCCATTCTCTGAACCCGGAGGTTTGAGCCCGGAGTCTTGAACCCAGAGGCCTCAATCCGTCGCCGTTCATCACCCGGACAGTCAACCCAATTCCCCATGCGCGAAGCATACATCATCGATGCCGTTCGAACGCCTATCGGGTCCTTTGGAGGAGCCTTGAAGGATCACTCTGCTGTGGATTTGGCTGCCCACGTCATGAAGGCGACCATAGAACGCAGCGGTGCCCCAGCTGAAGCGCTGGATTTGGTCGTTTTTGGCAATATCCTGCGCGCTGGACAGGGGCAGCTCCTCCCGCGTCAGGCTGCCGTAAAAGCCGGCGTCCCCGATACGGTTGATGGGTTCTCGGTCGATATGGTATGCTCTTCCGGGATGCTCAGTCTTATGCAGGCTGCCACGATGATCAAGGCGGGCGAGGCGGACCTGCTGTTGGCAGGGGGTACGGAGTCGATGAGCGGGACCGGTTTCTATCTGTCTCACCGAGCCCGATGGGGCTACAAGTTCCTCATGGGCAATCCAGAAGGACTCACCGATTTGTTGCTGCATGATGGTCTTACGGATCCCTTCAGCGGCGAGGCTATGGGTGTTCAGACGGAACGACTCGCTGCAGAGAAGGGCATTACCCGCGGCCAGCTGGACGAGGTGGCAGCCCTGTCGCATGAGCGGGCTGAAAAGGCCTGGTTGGAGGGGGCCTTTGACGCAGAGGTGGTCCCAATTCAATACCGAGTGAAGCGGGATATGGTGGATCTCGTCAAAGATCAGGGTATACGGCCTGGAACCACGTCCGGATCACTGTCTAGTCTGCGTCCAGCCTTTGATAAGGAGGGCGTGCTGACGGCTGGAAATTCCAGCCAGATTTCAGACGGGGCCTCGGCGCTTATGGTAGCCAGCGGGGAGGCTGTTAAAACATACGATTTGAAGCCGCTGGCTCGCATCATGGCTTCTTCGTGGGCAGCCGGCACCCCTTGGCGCTTTCCCGAAGCTCCGATTCCTGCTGTGCAGCGTGTGCTGGAGAAAACGGGCCTCTCTATCCAGGATTTCGAGCTCTTTGAGAACAACGAGGCATTCTCCATCAATAGTGTGCTTTTCAGGGATATGCTCGGCGTTTCGTACGACCAACTCAATGTCCATGGTGGGGCCATTGCATTGGGTCACCCTATCGGGTGCTCCGGTGCTCGCATCGTAACCACGCTGGTCCACAGTATGCATCGATACGGGGTTTCTCGCGGCATGGCTGCTATTTGCCACGGTACAGGTGGTGGCACGGCAATTGCGCTGGAACGAGTGTAAGTATGTTGAAGTCGGTGGTTTATGTTGCCGCAGGAGGGGCCGTGGGCGCGGTTTCCAGGTATCTTGTTACCCTGGGATCCATTCGCTTGCTGGGAGCGGCCTTTCCTTGGGGCACACTGATTGTGAATGTACTGGGTTCGTTGTTGGTCGGGTTTTTATGGGGTCTGTTCGGCCGGGCAGCGGGTTCTGAGCGAACCCAAACCTTTTTCTTTTTCGGACTACTTGGTGCATTTACCACGTTTTCCTCCTACGCCTTGGATAGTCTGCAGTATATCCAGGAGGAGCGTTGGGGATGGGCGCTCGGGAACGTGATGTTCAACAATGTGGGTGCACTGTGCGCGGCGGCTGTTGGGTTTGCCTTGGCCCGCGTCCTGTTTGACCACCCGGAGTAACTGTGCTAGTATGCGTTGTCTCTCAAGAGACAGAATGCTTGAATTATGTCAGAATCCTCGAACCTCATACCATGTGTCGCCAGCACGGCAGAGCGTTGGATGGATCCCGACTACGTGGTGCGTGTCGAGGCTGTAGAACGTACCCTGGAGGCTGATAACTACTTTACGGAGGCCGCCATCGCGTTTGCCATCAACCAACAGATGGCGCTCCTCACGGCCGAGGCGCTGAATCGCTGGCAGGATCAGCTGACCGGAGGAGTCGGTCCTGGGTATGAGAGAGTCCCTGATCGGGGAACTGTTGCCGTCCTTAACCCGGGCAATATTCCCTTTGTGGAGCTGCAGGATCTGGTCTCCGTCCTACTGAGTGGATTGTCCTACGTGGGAACAGTGTCTTCTCGGTCGCCGGCGTTGCTGCCGGCCTTTGTTGCTGATTTGCGCGCCTGCCTGCCATCCCTGCCTGTAAAACTGACAAGCTGGACCGAAGCTCTTCAAGGAGCAGATCATGTCATTGCCGCTGGAACGGACCAAACCATGAGTGCAGTTGAAGCGGCTGTCCTGGAGCATGGTATATCCCCTTCACGATGCTGGCTTCGAGGTCACCGTTATTCCGTTGCGGTCTTGAGTGGCAGCGAGAGCAACGAGGACCTCGTGGACCTGGCCGAAGACGTGCTCCTGCATGAAGGTCAAGGCTGCCGGAGTGTAGCCCTCATATTTGCCCCGGCATCGATGTCTGTAGATCCGGTACTTGACACGTTTGCCCACTTCAGAGGGATGTTCAGTGCACATGGGCGCACGACAGGTCCGCTCAAGATGCAGCAAGCCATGCTTCAGGCGGTGGGAGCGCCGCACGCTTGGGCCGATGGACACGCCTTCCTGATTTCCCGAGGAGATCCCGAGGTGCAGAGTGCTTGTCATGTACGCTGGGTACCGTACGACGATCGGGCGGAGGCTGAAGTGTGGATACGCGCTCATCAGTCTGACCTTCAGGCGGTGTTTTCATCCGCGGAGCTTGGCACGGGATCTGTTCCGTTGCATCCGCTGGGTTCGGCGCAACGTCCTGCCTTGGATTGGAGTCCTGATGGTAGAAGCCACGCAGATTTCTTTGCGGCCGAGCATGAACGCGTAAAGACCGATCTGCAGTAGGCACCTTATCCTGAGAAAGCGCGTATACTATCATCGCACTCAATGTCCATGTTACCGATCTCGAAAGTAGCGAAAGGGAGGCCTCAACGGACTGTGCCGATATGACCTCTTCCAACACTTCCAATCAAAGCGGCCGGCGCAACCGTACGGATAGTCAGATCGCCTCCGAAGGAAATCGCGGCGGTCGTTCCCGTGTGTCGCTTTCCCATTTGGCTGGTGAGACGCGTGCGTTGTGGGAGGACATGCGTGAATGGGTGGATCTGCGCGTCGAACTTGTTCAGGTCGACATTGAAGAGCGTATCCAGAAGGCTGCAAATGAGATCATGGCTGCCCTGCTGGCGGTCGGGCTTGGGTTGTTTGCCATGGCTTTTTTGCTGCATGGCATTGCGGTTTGGCTGGGACGTCTGCTGGGGGCAGTGGAGTGGGGATACGTACTTGTTGGTCTCGTTCTGGCAATCGCGGCGCTTATCGTTCGACGAGTAAAACCAAACCTTACTCGTGGACTTCGTCTTCGAGGAACGGGTTCATCGAAAACGCCGGATACAGTATCGACATCTTCTAATTCCCCTAAGCAAGACAACCCCGAGCCAAGATCAACGGCTCCATCCAACGAACGAGTAAGGAACTGAGATAATCATGGCTGAGCTACGGTCAAAGGAGGACCTGGAAGCACGCCTCAAGGAGAGGTCTGCGTCTATTTCGCGTCGATTCTCATCGCTGGAGGAAGTTATTCCAGCCATGCCTGGCTCAATACCGGAAGTGCTCAAAACAAAACGTACTTTCAAAGCCGGCCTAGCTGCTGGAGCAGGCTTTTTGATAGGCTTTTCCATTCTGAGGCGACGTAAACGGCATCGTGACACATCGTGGGAGGATGGGGTGGAGCATCTGACACATCAATTGGGCGATGCCATAGTAGATCACTTGGACCGTTCTGAATCGCCAGAAGAAGCCGTTCGTAAGGCACTCAAGGAAAACCCGCCGATCATACGGATCAGGAACGATTCCGAAAGTGCATTTTCCGGTGCCTTAAGAGAACTGTTGAATTCAGGGAGCTCCCTGTTGATATCAGAGCTTGGTCGGTGGGTTCAGCATCGCATGCTTGAAAAAAAAGAGCATCCAGAAGCTGACTGAGCCCTCGCGGAATCATTTGGCCGTGTGCCGGGTGAAAAGCTACTTTTTCGGGAGACGAATCCGTTCCTAGCCTCTTCGTCATTAGTCGCCTTCATGAAACTCGTACTCTTCGGTCCTCCAGGAGTGGGGAAAGGATCCCAAGCTCACTTCCTTTCAGAGCGGGAAGGAGCCGTTCATATATCCACCGGTGTCCTGTTGCGTCATGCTATTCGAAGTGAGACGGAGCTTGGACAGAAGGCACAGTCCTACGTGGAATCCGGAAAACTGGTGCCCGGGCCGTTGGTTCGCGCCTTGGCTGAGGACGCCATTCGAGCGGTGGCCTTCGATGGTTTTGTGTTGGACGGATATCCGCGCACGATTGAGCAAGCAGAATGGCTTGATGCCTTTCTCAAGGCAGAAGGGGCAC
>JAAZVD010000146.1 GCA_018623785.1 Bacteroidota bacterium
CCAAAGCACGGACCTGTCCACTAAGCAACACAAGTACATACAGGATATCCAACGGTCGGGCGATGTGCTTCTGGGGTTGATTAACAATATCCTCGACTTCCAGAAGATCGAAGCAGGATTTCTCGAGATAGAGGAAGCTGATTTTGATCTGGATAGCGTGTTGAATGAGGTCGTTGATCGGGCGCGCTACCTATCCTCTGGGAAACCGCTGGATATAGTCTTGAATAAAGACTTTGGAGTTCCAGAGTGGGTCAACAGCGATTCTGTGAGATTGACTCAGATCCTGACCAACCTGGTCAACAATGCAGTCAAGTTCACACCGCGCGGTCAGATTGCGATCTCCGTGTCCGTGCAACACGAAGAAGCCGATTCTGTCGTGCTGGACTTCGAAATCCGGGATACGGGAATCGGCATCCCGGAGGAATCGAAGGATCGCATTTTTGAAACGTTCAAGCAGGCATCCTCGGACACGACACGTAAGTTCGGCGGCTCCGGTCTGGGGTTACCCATCGTCAAGCAGCTGGTATTGCTATTTGGTGGGGAGATCAGTTTGGAGACGGTGGAAGGTCAGGGAACTACATTTTTGGTATCCCTACCGCTGAAGGTCACGGATAGGGCACTTATTCCGAAAGCCAAGAAAGATCTCGCCAGCTTGACACTGAAAGGGGTGAGCGTACTGGTGGTAGAAGATAACCTGGTCAATCAGTTTGTGGTTCGAGAGATGCTGGAGAACTGGCAGGCTCATGTCGCGGTCGCGTCCCGCGGTGCCGAAGCACTGGAACTACTGTCCAAGCAGCAGTTTGATGTGGTACTGATGGATATTCAGATGCCCGATATGGACGGTTTCGAAACGACCCAGCGTATTCGCGAAGATCTGCAGATTCCATCCGAGGCGTTGCCCGTCATCGCCCTTACAGCCTCGGCATTACGCGAAAAACGGGATCGCGCTTATGCTGCCGGGATGAATGATTTTGTCATGAAGCCATTCGACCCAGCCTACCTACATGAACGTATCGCTTTCGCTGTGGGCACGGAGCAGATTGAGGAAAATGAGCCAGAGAGCCCAACTGCAGGCACACGGGATACAGAGGATGTAGCAGAAGGAACGTTGGGCACTGCCGCAACATTTGAGGAGCCCTCTCGAGACAACAGCACTACCTCAGAGTGGTTAGAACAGGGGAACTCTCTGATGGATTGGCGCTTTTTTGAGGAGAATTACGGCGACAAGCCGGGTCTTCGTAAACGTGTGCTTCAGATTCTGGCCGACAAACTACCCGATAATATCGCAGCGCTACACAAAGGGGTTGAGGGTGGAGATGCAGCCGCCGTTCGATCAGTGGCGCATCAGTTGCTGCCGAGTTTGCGTATGATGGCTGCGGCGCCTCTGGTTGACGCTGCCATCATTCTTGACAAGGAGGGTAACGGTGCAGACGTACTCCAAACTACCGGTACGCATTTTGTGGAGTTACTCCGTGTTTTCAGCGGAGAGGTCCACGCAATCATCAAAGAAAGTGAGGACTCCTAAGAGATATATCGGCTGCTGAGGCGATCGGTGTAAACAGCACCAAAAAATGCACAGATGACCACATCAGATCCATATTCCTGTATCATTATTGACGACGATCCGGTTGCGCGGGCCGTCATTCAGCAGTTCATTTCTGAGGTTGCTGGGCTTGACCTGGTGGCCTTTTACGAGTCTGCTGCTGACGCTGTATTGGACGGTGCCATGTCCTCTGCCAGAATCCTTTTTTTGGATGTGGAGATGCCGAAAATGACAGGTTTGGAGTTGCTTGATACGATGTCAGATCCGCCGCTCGTCGTACTTGTTACCTCCAAGACTGATTACGCCGTGGATGCATTCGGTTTTGAGGTGGTTGATTATTTGGTGAAGCCGGTCACCTTTCAACGCTTCATGAGAGCGGTGAATCGCTGCAAATCAATCCTGGAAAGCCAGATTGATCCGGGCAATGCGCCGGGTCACGTATTTGTAAAGAGCGAAGGAAAGCTCATAAAGTTGGTGCTGAAGGAGATCGAGTGGATCGAGGCCAAAGGAGATTATGTGCTTATCCACACGCCCAAGCAGGATTATTTTATCCACAGCACCATGAAGCGGTTGTCAGAGCGACTTGGAACCGCAGAATTCGTCCGCGTGCACCGATCATTTATCGTTCGCTTGGACCAAATTTTCGACATCGAGGATGGAAGCATCCGCATTGGTAACAAAATCATTCCAGTGGGCGCTTCTTTCGAGGATGCACTGCTGAAACGCCTGACAATGTTATAATGTGTTTGCCGCCGCGCGGGCGTCAGGCGGATTCAGGGGCTATGTTGACCCCGGAATACCGTTCCTTCCGGGCAGCCAGACGAAGGCGAATTCGGTCCGATATTCCATGGGCCGTGTCGTAAAGGACAGGGATGAGGAGCAGCGTTACCAAGGTTGACGCCAAAAGTCCTCCAATAACAACCCTTGCCAGTGATGCTTGAATTTCGGCACCGGGTCCTATACCGATGGCCAAGGGGAGCAGCCCCAGTGTCGTGGTCAACGTGGTCATCAGGATGGGGCGCAACCGTAGTCGGCAGGCCTCGACAATAGCCTCCCGGGTTGTCATCTCTTGCTCACGACGCAGTAGGTTGATGTAGTCAATGAGTACAATGGCATTGTTGACCACGATTCCAACCAGCATCACTATCCCCATGATGCTTTGCATGTTCAGCGTTGTACCCGTCAGGATGAGCGTGGGCACAACACCAATGATGGCGACCGGAACGGAAAACATGACAATCAGGGGGTCGAGGAAGCGCTCGAACTGTCCAGCCATCACCATGTAAATCAAGGCCAGGGCCATCAGGATGGCAATCATGAACTCGCGGGAGGCCCTCTGCTGTTCCTCGAATTCGCCACCGAACGAAATGGCAAAACCATCAGGCAGGTTCATCTGGGAGAGTTCCGCCCGGATCCTGTTCACTGCATCGCCTAATGCCACACCTTCTTCAAGGTTGGCCGAGATGTAATGGATGCGCTGGCCGTCAACCCGCTGAATGGAAGTCGGTGTGCGGCCGACACGCGGCTCGACGAGGGACGATACCGAAATGATTTCACCGTCGGGCGTGCGCACGGAAATATTGTCCAAGTCTTGCAGGGTCAGGCGGTCTTCCTGGCGCAGGCGAACGATGATCGGGAATTCCTCGCCTGAAATCCGGAGCTGTCCAGCGCGACTGCCACCCACACTGGTCTGCACGGCGCGGCCGACCTGCTGCACAGAGAGGCCGAGGCTGGCAATCTTGGCCCTATCGAAAACAAGGTTCTGCTCGACCCGGCCCTCCCGGCTACCGAGACGCACACCGGCAACGCCTGGGACAAGCTCCATGCGAGCCTGGATGTCCCGGGATACCTGGTCGGCAATGTCGAGGTCGTAGCCACGCAGCTCAACCTGCACTGCTTCCGTGCCACCGCCGCTGCGAAAGAGCCGGCGCAGGATCCAGAGGCCGGACTGGGCCTGAACCCGCACTTCGACGCCTGGGACCTTACCGACGACTTTATTTCGCAGGAAGTCGGCAATCTCCTGACTACTCATGGTGCGTTCATCGGCGGGCTTCAGCGCAATCTCGATCTCAGCACCGCCCCAACCGATCTGCGTGGCCACCTTGTCAATCTGCTCCACGGGGAGATGCGGACGCACGGCCCGATCCATTTCGTCGAGATATTCCTTAACGACGGCAATGTTGGTCCCTTCGGCCATGTCCATGCTGACGCTGATTTCGTCGGCATCGGTCGGCGGGGCCAGTTCGACCGGGATGGTCGGCAGTAACAGGAAGGCGCCGATAACGAGAATGAACGTGATGCCGAATACTGCGCTACGGTGGTTTACAGCGCCATGCAGAGATCCCGAGTACCAGTTTTCCAAGCGGCGGAAGGTGCGCTGGAACCAACTCATCTTGCGAGCGGGTTCGCTGTCTTCCCGCTTGCCGGATTTGACGCTCAGGAAACGGCTCGCCAGCACGGGTACAAGGGTCATAGCGGCCAGCAGGGAGCAGCCCAGGGCAAACACGACAACCAGGGCCAGCGCCTGGAAAAGCTGACCGATGGTGCTGTTCATGAATACCAGAGGCAGGAAGATGACACTTGTTGTCAGCGTGGAGGCAACGATGGCGCCCACCACTTCGCGCGTTCCGACGCGCGCGGCCTCGACCAGGGACAGACCCTTCTCCTCACGTTGTCGGACAATGTTTTCAAGCACCACGATCCCGTTGTCCACCATCATCCCGATGCCGAGGGCGAGGCCGCCGAAGGTCATCTGGTTCAGGGTCATGCCACCGAAGAACAGGACACCGAAGGTGGCAATGACAGAAATCGGGATGGCCAGTGCGATGATGAATGTCGACGACCCGTTGCGTAGGAAGAGATACAGGACAAAGATGGCTAGCAATCCACCCCAGACAGCCGAGTTCGTCACGCTGTCGATGCTCTGGCGGATGAATGTGCTCTGGTCGCTGATGACGTCGAGGCGCATGTCGGTACGCTCGGCGTTAACGCGCTCGACTTCTGCCCGAATGGCGTCCGCCACGGAGACCGTATTGGCACCACTCTGCTTCTGGATCTGCAGGCGGATGATGGGTATCGCGTCCAGCTCGGTCAGGAATGAGATATCCTCGAAGCCATCTTCCACTTCCGCTACGTCGCGCACCCTGACAGGGGTATCTCCAACATAGGTGATTACCGTCTCTGCAATCTGGGCGACGGACTCGAATTCACCCAGGGAGCGCACGTAGAGATCCTGCGTTCCCTGCTTGATGTTGCCCCCGGGTAGTTTGGCATTTTCCCGTGAGATAGCCTGCTGGACATCGGCCGGGGTCAGTCGGGCAGCCTGCAGCCGGTCCCTCTCAAGATTGATCCGGATTTCCCGGTTTATGCCGCCACGCACTTCCAGCGTGCCCACACCCGGAATCTGCTCGAACCGCTGCGCGATGTCACGCTCGAGAATACGCGTGATGGAAGCCATGTCCCGCTGGCTCGAGACGCCCAGGGTCATTATGGAAATGTTGTTA
>JAAZVD010000007.1 GCA_018623785.1 Bacteroidota bacterium
AATCCTCCTTGTTTGGATGACGTGGGCAGCCGGACAGATCCTGAGCGAAGAGGGATCCACCTACGATGACATACAGGTGGCATGGCATCAGGATCGACACGTGATGCCGGGCCAGCGTCCACTTCGGGTCGCTGACATTCGCAAAAAAGAGGGTGAGCGCATGGCCAGCATCTACGAAGAGATGGACTACAGCTACGATGAGGGGTACTCCATGGGATGGCCCCAGGAGTGGTCGGACGATCTGACAGTGCGGCGTAATTAAGGCATCAGGTCCGGGTGGCGCAGCGGACCAAGCGTTTCTCAGGCTGCTTTCAGTGCATCCAGGCGCCCGTTAAGGAAGGTTGCCAGCGACTTGTGCCCCGCTGCCAGGGTTTTGCGCAACTGCGGATCTTCCACGCCCATGTGACCCGTTACAATCTTTACCATCTGGCACAGCGTCCCGTGTGTCGCGGCCACATAGGCCACGGCGTAGCCTGACATGTCACTGATGTCAGCAATACGTTGCCAGTAGGAGAGCTCGGTAGCACCTTGTACCGTATGGTCCTGGGTAACGAGTGTTACTTCTTTCAAACCTTCGAATGGCGTGCTGAGTGGCATTCGAGGATAGGTAGGCGCCGAGAGTTCAATGCGGTCGCCTTCGAACACCTGAGCTACGTTCACCAGATCGCCGATGTCCAGATTCTCGCTGAGCGCCGTGCATGTGCCTGCATGGATCAGCGTAGACAGGGAATGGGAGCGTAACAAGCGCTCTGTACGGAGGGCTGCCTTGATTTTGCCAACCCCCAGTATCGATACCAGGAAATGATCATCATGGAACGACTCACCTTCACCAAGGCCGTCGAATCGGCCACGTTCGTATGTTGCCAGAAACGGCTGTGCTTCTTCTACCGTGGAAAAAACAATTCCTGTCATTGAACAGTAGTTTGAGATCGGGGTACATGATTGATAGCTGCACGTATGCGTGCTTTGAGGCCTTTTGCTGATCGCCAGCCTATCGCTGACCGCAGGCCCTTAACCGACCGCTGGCCGGTCCGTCGTAAGAAACGAACAAGCGTGTCATAATGAAAGTTGTCGACCTGTTAACTGGAGGAGACACCCCTCAGGTTTCGTTTGAAATCGTACCACCGAAACGAGGTAGCACCCTCTCGGAGATTCTCGAAATTGTAGAGGAACTCAGCGAGTTCGATCCTCCTTTTCTGGATGTTACCTCGCATAGTGCGCAGGTCTACTACGAAGAACAGAACGATGGCAGCTGGCGCCGTCATGTGAAACGCAAGCGACCGGGTACATTGGGTATGTGCGCGGCCATCAAGGGGCGATTTGGAATCGAAACGGTTCCCCATCTGCTCTGTCGCGGGTTTACACGGGAGGAGAGCGAGGATGCTCTCATCGAATTGAACTATCTGGGCATTCACAATGTGATGGCCCTACGTGGCGACGATACGGGATTTCAAAAGCCGATTTCCGTGGATCGTACGCGGAATGAATATGCCATCGATCTGGTAAAGCAGATTTCCGATATGAATCGGGGGCTGTATCTCGAGGAGCTCATCGATGCGGCACCAACCGAGTTTTGCGTCGGGGTGGCCGGTTACCCGGAGAAGCATTTCGAGGCGCCAAATATTACTTGGGACGTGCTGAATCTGAAGCGCAAGGTCGACGCCGGTGCCGATTATATCACATCACAGATGTTTTTCGATAACGCTCCGTTCATCGATTTCGTGGAGCGCTGTCGCGAAGTGGGCATTACCGTGCCGATCGTGCCGGGATTGAAAATTCTGACCAAGAAGCGCCAGCTGCAGAGTCTTCCAGCACGCTTCCATCTGCAGATTCCAGAAGCGTTGGCCGCCGCCTGCGAGGCTGCCAAGAACGATGATGAGGTGGCAGAGATTGGCATCCAGTGGGCCTTGAAACAGTGTGAGGGATTGATGGAAGCCGGTTTCAGTAACCTGCATTTCTACATTATCCAGACCCCCCAGCACGTTCGTGAGGTGGTGGGAGCTCTGCGAAAAATGGCCTGAGATACGATTCTTCCCCTCTGCCCATCAATGCGGTCCTGGGGCTGGACGCGGCTGGAAACACCCGGCCACAGCCGGAGGCACCCGGCCCGAAGCCGGCAACGGCAGTCAGGCATCCAGCAGTGTCAGGTATCGATCCTCCAGTAACCGCATGGCGTCGCGCTGCTCTGTCGTGGCATCATCGTGACCGCACAGATGCAGCATGCCGTGGACGGCATAGCGCTCCAATTCCTGACGGATGGTTACACCGAACTCTTCGTGCCGCTCCTGAGCGGTTTCCACATCGATATAGATTTCTCCTTCAACAGGATCTTCCTCGAGTAGAAAGGAGATCACATCCGTGTGCCAATCGTGACCGAGCCATGTATTGTTCAGCGCGAGAACGGTCTCATGATTGCCAAACACGATTCCAAGCGAAGCCAAGGTGTGCTTTTCGCCCGAAAACACAAGCGCTGCCAGCCGGGATAGCCGAGTATGATCTGGACAAGAGGCGGCCTCGATCCCTTCCATAATCGAAATGGAAAGGTCGGCGTCGAAGGGGTCAGCCAAGGTCACCAAACAAGTCTTCGGTAACCGAGAGGGCTACACTGCTCATAATGAGTTCGGGTGGAAGACGCGTAAAGTCGGTGGACAGGAGTCTCGTATCCACATTGGCATATAGAGAGCATCCTGCATTTCGCTCTACAACTAGACCGTTTGCCGTTTCGCCGCTGCGGGCAACAAAGAGAACTTCTCCGAGATCTTTGCTGCTCATGAACCCCGTGCATCCTTGGAGCTGCAAGAAGGAGGCCGGAGCGTATACCGATACCAACGTCGTTTGGTCGGAATCGGTTAACCCTGGTGATGCCACATTGCGGTGTATTTCGAGTGTGATGCGTCGGCCGCTCTCTGCATCTGACAGTTCGAAGCGCGCAAAGGAGTCGTCTTTCTTGGCTTCTGTGCCAAGCACAGCCTCAATACGCTGTATATCGGCATCTGAAAACGAAAACGGCATGATCACGTCGGAACTGACCTTGAGGGGTACGGGATTGGAAGATACCTGCTCCTTGAGCGAAATCCAATGAACCCGCCTTGGCGCCTACGGAGCATACGGTGCCAACGAGGTATACGTAGCATACGCTATCCACGTAGTACACGCTGCATACGGACCTGGTCGACCAGCGATTCTGCGGGGAACCCCGTGCATGGCCAGTAATTTCTCCTGTAGCCGGGCGCCAAGCCAGCTTGAAGCTCACAATATGCTGCACATCACGATGTCATCTCCCCGAACCTTTCTCTTTATTGCTGCCCTTCTGGGAGCGGTCGGTGTGGCAGCCGGCGCATTCGGAAGTCACATGCTTTCGGATGTGCTAACGCCCAAGGATCTCCGCACTTATTCTACGGGCATAGCCTACTTGCAATGGCATGCGGTCTACCTGTTTGTGCTTTCCTGGGTTAGCAGGGAGCACGATAATTGGGGATTACTCTGGGCACGCCGCTGCGGTTTAGGCGGTATCGTCTTGTTTACGGGCAGCCTCGTGACGCTCTCTCTGACAGGATTATCCTTCCTTGGCGCCGTTGCTCCCATCGGAGGCTCCCTTCTGATTGGCTCCTGGTTGCTTACCGCTTGGGGAGTCCGCTCTCTGGAACGCTGACTTATTCGCCTTCTTCTTCGAAGAGCAGAGTGATGCTCGGCGCCAGTGCGTGCTCGCGTGCCAGCTTCAGTAGCGCTTCTGCAACCTCGTCTGCTGTATCAAATGTACCGACTTCTCGGGAGTCCACGGCCAGAGCATACCCGATATCGTCCGGTTCTCCGGGCTCATATTCTTCCCAATCCGTGGCCTCCTCAAGCACAAAAAGGCCATCCTCGGGCGCAAAGGAGGCTACGTAGCGCTCGCACTTCTCCTCGGTGTCGATCAGGCTCAGGTTTCCCAAGGCCTCGTACTCCTCGTCATAGAACAGGGTCTCTGCAATCAGGCGAAGCACAAAGTGGTCTGTGTTGAATACAGGCATAGCGCAGGGCCTCCGGAATACGACCGTACGAAACGATCAATGAATGGATTTGTCGGAAAGATACATCCTGAGCCACGCCTGCGCATCATCCGCTTCCAGTATCGTCACATCAGCATTGAAAACCACTCCCATGTGGAAAGCAATCCGGTTTTCCACCTCGTTCCGGTCAAGCTTCTGGAGTAACTCCATTTCCATCGATCCGACGCCGCGATCGGCAATACCACAGGGCACAATCATATTGAAATGATCCAGCTGGGGTGACACGTTGAGTGCAAAACCGTGCATGGTTACCCACCGACTGCAGCGAATACCCATGGCACACAACTTGCGCTCATTGCCGTCTTCCTTCGTGACCCATACTCCCGTGCCCTTGTCAAAGCGATCTGCTTCTATTCCGAAGTCGGCACAGGTTCGGATGATGACTTCTTCCAGATCGCGCAGGTACCGATGGATGTCAGTGTAGAAACGATCCAGGTCCAGGATCGGATACCCTACGATTTGCCCCGGTCCGTGATAGGTGATGTCGCCGCCGCGGTCAATCCGGACGAAGGTGGCTCCGGCGGCTTCGAGTTCGGCCTGTGAGGCCAGCAGGTTGGATGCGTCGCCACTTTTACCCAGCGTAAATACGGGTGGATGCTCCACGAGCAGTGCCACGTGGGGTATATCCCGGGGTGTATCGGAGCGCTTGTTGGTCACCAGATGCTGCTGGAGTTGCTTCTGAAGCTCCCAGGCTCTGTTGTAGTCAACGCGTCCCAATCGGCAGAAAATAATCTGTTGCTGCGTCGAAGACATGGGCGCTTTGGGTCTGGTCGTCGGCACGGTCAGTTGGCAATGCTGACGCGGATATTGAAGGTGCCGTTGATATTGACCGATGACGGCTGGCGCGAATCTTCCGAGTCAAACTTCTCATACTTGAGCGTGAAGTCTGCCTGCACCCTGTTCGAGAACTGGTATGCAATGCGTGGTGTCATGATCAGACGCGTGTGGGCGGTGACCAGAGAGATATTGTCGCCTTCGAGCGCATTTTGTAAGATGAACTCGGGGTCGCTAATGGCCTGTTCCAAGGCACGTCGCAACCGGAGCCGCTGATCTAGCGTCTCGCTCCTGGTAATATTCAGCTGCAGTTGAAGCCGATTGTTCAGCTTACGGAAAAAGGGCAGTTTGAGACCTGATTTTTGGTAGCTGACGGTGACGCCCAACTCCGTGGTTTTATTCTCACTGACCTCGAAGTTGGCCGTACTGAGCGAGTACGAGTTGCTTTTCGACCAGGTGAACCCAGTCGAAACAGCACCCTTCCAGCTGATATCCACGCCAATCAGAGGACGGAAACTTTCGTTAATGCGAATATTGTTGACCTGGTACTCCTCGACGGCAAACTGAATACGTCGGGATCCCAGATCCACGGTCCGCAGGGTGTCTGTCGATGCAAAAGCTGTGTTCGTGTTGAAGTCAGCAGCATAGTCTCCCGAATAGGCGTGGCGCAGCGACACACTTTGGGTCAGACGTCGCAGAATGGGCCAGTCGGAGAGTCCCGAATACGTAACCTGCCAGGTTGGCTTTGGAAACGGCGCAATACCGAGTTGATCAACGGTAGTAGAGCCACGAAGGAAGGCCTCCCGAAAGTCGTCAGCCACTGAGGAGTTGGTCAGGGGCGACCGGCCGTCCCCATCCGCATCGGGGATGAGTACGGGATCCTCCTGACCAGTAGCAATCAGGTCTGAATTGAAGGTGTTGAGCTGCGCTTGGAACAGATCCAGGTAATTGGCTCCAAAAGCCCACACGGACGCCTTGTTGTTGCCACTCTGCGTAATCGTGGTGTCAATGCCTGTGACGATGCCGAGGTCATCGATGGCCGGCCGGAATGTGAAGGTCTCACTCTCAGACAGGTCCAAATTCCAATTGAGCGTGACGTTCAGGGCCTGCGATGGATTCAGCGTCGTCCGTCCCTGAAACCGTTTGCTGTCATTGAGAAGGTCAGATACTTGCAGGGATGGGTCTATCAGCCGATCCTCGATATCGAACTGCCGATCAAACCCGAAGCGATACCCCAGGGAAGCCCCATTGCCTCTCAACGCATCCCGCAAACCGTAATAGGTGGTAACATCCAGTACATTTCCGTCGGCGTCCAGAACGGGCGTACCTACGTTGGATGAGGACGAACTGCGCGAGTCCTGATAGGTCAGGTTGAAGTCCCGGATACCCGTCGCGGTCAGGATGACCTGTCGCGCATAGGAGGTGAGGCGCCCCTTGAATCCCGGCCCGCCGTCCTCGTCCGGTGCACGATCCGTGGATTCCTGTTCGGCGGGGGACTCCTCTGGTAGCCCTTCGCCGTTTTCTTCGGCAAGACGACGGGCCTCGCGGGCTTTTTTGCGTTCCTCGCGGGCTTTGGCCTGCTGACGCCGCGCCGTTTCCTTGGCACGCTGGTAGGTATCCTGAGCTTCCTCAATCGATTCGTAGAAGGCGAATTTGCGCCAGAGGTCCTGAATGCGAAGCGACACCCCGCCGCGCAATTCCACGTTGTTTCGGATGGCTGCCCCGTTGTTTCGGCCTACCGGTCCATTTTGCCAGTCAAAGGTGGCGTTGTACCCGATATCCTGTATCTGAAGCCAATTCAGGAAGCCGATGGATCGGAGTTGAGGACGGAATGATGCACGGAATACCTGTCCGTGCGACTCCGTTCGCGGCGTGATCCCTCCAGAGAGGAATCGGCCTAACACATTGGATCCGGAGATAACGCTGAGCTGTTCAATCTGGAAAGCATTGGCCAACTGATTCTCAGGCACGAGACCCGCCGCAATGGCCTCATCCAGCCGGGTCCCGAAGAAGGTCGTATCCGGGGTGACCACATTATACAGCGTATCGACGCCTGCCGTATTGAAGCTTTGCTGGGTTTTCGTATCAAAGCTCAGATTCAGGAAATTGAACGGATTGTATTGGAACTGGAAGTCCCGTCCGTGACTGAACGTGTGTTTTTCCCGTATCGGGAAACGCACGTCGATCGGTGTGGAAGTGGTATCGCCCGCAGCGATGAGGGGTCGTTCCTGTGTTTGGGAGAATTGACGCCGGAAGGTGCCCGATGTGGAGACCAAAGAGGGCACGAGGTTGAAGTTCAAACCGCCGAGCGTACGCAAAAGGGGAACGCCATCAAGGAAAAAGAAGGGGCGGAACGTCTTGGGGTTACGGCTCTGGAAACGGTACCCCATAGAGCTGGACCACCGCCAGGAGTCATTGACTGCCTGTGAAGGGCTGCGTCCATCGGATTCAGCTTGGGAGTAGGACAGGGATACACCATCGACCGTATTGCGCAGAATCTTGTTGCGCGATCCGGTTTTTCCCAACCTGGTAGAAAGGCTTCTCGAAAGCGTGTAGGTCTGTGCTGCCTCGGTAGCTTCTGTCTGAGCTTTCTCCTTTTCTTCCGGCGTCAAATCTTCCCGCTGATCAATCTGGTCAAGGATCTCCTCCAACCTGATATCGCCTCGGGTTGGTGAGAATCGGGGTGTGGTGGTGTTGGACTGCACCTGTATGTTGACCGGCAGCGTCCACCCGAACCGTTCCGGAATAAGCTTGTCGGCGTTGACTTCCGTCGTAACGGTCCAGTTGTTGATATTGAGCTGCTCGCGCTCCCCGAGGCTGGAAGAGAGGGAGCCGAAGCCGTCGGTTTGTCGCTGGAAGCTGGCCTTTACACGGCCGACATCTGCCAGTTTGATATCCATGTTGGAGAGGGCCGCCCAGCCATTTTCCGAGTCGTAACCAGCCACCCGCAGCTCGTTGACCCACATGGTGATGTCTTCCAGGATATATTCTGATCCGAACAAGGTGGAATCGGCGGGATTACGCACGCCAATGACGATAGAATTGACCTTGCCCAGCGATGGTGTCCCGCGGATGCCGAGGCGAGTACCGGGCGGAGCAAAAAGAGACGCATCAGGCGAATCCGCCGTTGTCAGTTCTCCGTTCGTCGTGCTCCAGAAGGTGGAATCAGTCGGGTATGCGATACGGTCCCTGGCTACCTTGAGCTGATTGAGTGCTCCAAGTTCGATATTCATCGAGCCCAGATCACGGAATTGACCATCGTAATCCACGGCTGTACGCCACAGTTCATCGGAACTGCCAGCTGTTTCGAAGCTGGGCGTCAGCGGTTGCTCGTACTCATAGTAGTCGTTCGTCTCATTGGACCCGAGGCGAACGAAAAGCGTGGCTTTGGTCCGACTTTCCTCCAGCGGGAGGGAGGCCAGGTTGGTCCCGTCAGCCAGCTGACCGTGCGCATGTACGAACATGCGAAGGTTGGAGTATTTGAGCAGGTCCAGACCCGCATTCTGGGTCTTGAAGATAGCTCGCTGCTGCCCAGGGCCCAGGTTCTCGGCGCGAATGACCAAGGACTGCTCCCGAGCATTCTGCACGCGGCCTGAGGCCAGGCGGGACTGGCTGACAACCGCTCCCACGGGTGGCTGATAGGTTTCGGCATTCTCCTCGTTGTTGATGCTCGAAATGGTCAGTCGCGTTTCGGTGCCGGTCGTGTCGAATGGGGTTTCCCGCTCCAGTGTGATGGCCTCTGATTTCTGCCACTGGGATCCGACTAGTTCGAGTGACGCAAAACGCGCCGTAAAGGGTACTTCGTGTCCTGTCGTCCAGAGTCGGATGAATTCGATGAGCGAGAAATCCTGAATATCGCCGACGCGGCGCGTAAATCGCTGTACGGGAATGCGTACCTGGTACCATCCCGTTCCGTTACCATCAGCGTCGGCAACTTCTCCAACGATGTAGTCATCTACGCGCTGCGGAGCCGCCAGGGAGTCAAGCGCACGCTTGGAGAGAGGAATTTCGTACTGGAAGTAACTGTTCTCGGTATCGACCGTGGAGTTGAGGTTCCGGTCTTCCGAATCCGGGAATCTGGAATTCCCTCGACGCACCGACGTGTTGTTGGCCAGCTTGGTCTGCGTCTCGAAGGCATTCAGTTCATGCCCCGCAAAATACCGACTGAAATGCTGTTGGAACGTGGCAGGAGCCGGGTAGAACTCCGAGTTCTGGTAGTACTGCGTATTGCCGAAGTAGTGGTAGTCGTCTCCGGATGGATCCGCCAACGCCTTGGCCACTTCGGCTCGATACCGGGGGTCGCTGGAATTGCGATCCAGGCTGTTCAAGAAGTCAGCAAAGTGAACCTCCTCGGTTGCAAACGGGGGGTACTCGGACGAGCCGCTGGACAGACCGTCGAGTCCAAGGTCTTCCGTCCTGCGCGAGGCATCGTCGATATCGACGACGCTGTTCTGTGCACCTGTCGGGCTGCGCCCCCAATTCAGGATGCCCCCCTCCGTTATGGTAGCCGTTGAAAGGCCATCTTCGTTGTTGAGCTTCTCGTCCGGCAGGATATCCTCGGAAATCGAACCGAGATCCACGAACAATACAGCGTCCCCGCCAGCATCTCCCTGCGCGTTTTCCGGGAAGGGTTGGAACACGAACTCGACGAAATCAATGTTTTTGAGACTGAAGTCCGTAAAGCCTTCTGGCAGCCTCTGGGTCATACCGCCCCAGGCAAACTTCGGATTATCGAGGAAGCCCCTGAGATCCCGTGTGTAGTTGTACGGGCCGCGCTCCGTCGGATTGAAATAGATGTCGTAGGTCTCGAGGGTAGGGTCGATCTCAGCCCGTGTATCCCGGTTGGGGAAGACCTCGTCAATGCGGAAGATGCGAATGGCATCGGCATTGAAAGCGATAGTCGGAATTTCGCGCAGCATGTTCGCATTGATGCGGTACCACGCAAAGTTGCCGCGCCAGTTGGTTCGCAACGAATCGGCTGCAATCCCCGTGGCCGGTCCGAATCGATCGACAGCACCGATGGAGTCAGGCGCAGACGCCAGTCCCCATGAGCCCGGTTGCATCATGGTAAAAGTGTTCTCAAATCCCTCGAAGTCATCGATGTAGGAGGTGCCGCCCAACTCGTCCCGGTTGAAGTCCCGGCCTGCATCCTGGAGCTCACGCCGGGTTCGCTCAAAGGCTACCGTTTGCGTATTGCCGGGGCGAAGCTGGGCGAATTCGCCACTGATGGAGATACTGGATGGCTCACGGGTTTGGAGCAAGGGTACAAGGTCGATGGCCCGGGTCATCCAGCGGGGTTCGAGCTCAATAGCTCCATCTACGCCCCAGATGGTGTTCGAGATGGGTTCTTCGCCGATACGGAACTTGTCGATGGGCGACTGCTGATTCATGCGCATGACCGTAGCGCCCAGCGACAGACGCTCGTCCATGGTATAGTCGGCCCGCATCCCGATCAGGGTCTTCTTCTGGATGTTGAAGAAGGAGTTTTGTTCAAACTCGATTTCAATATCGCGGCCAGCTGTCAGGAAGGCCGGGTTGATGATCTGGACCAGACCCGTTCCGGAATACTCGACGACAAAGTCGGTGCCTTCCGTCAGGGGTGTACCGCCGGATGTGACACGAACGGAACCCTGAACAACCCCGGAGAACGCATTCAGGTCGTAGGAAGACTGGACGGATCCGCGATAGGAACCGCGGATCCGGTACACGTCGTGCTGGCTGTTACGGCGTGCATTAGCCTTTTTCTGACTGTAGAGACTCTCGAAGACATAGATTTCCCGCAACCCATCCTGTGCAGCCGCCGTGCCGCCTCCAGCCGTAATCACGTTGGAAATCCTGTTTCCAAACGGCTCCAGATAGGGAAAGATGAGCGTTCCTTCGCCCGGTACGATCGTATAGTTGACCAGGAAATCGAACTGATCGTCAGCCACAAGCGCTTGGTCTTCGTTCACCCGATCCAAGCCCGTCAGCTGCAATATGGTGCTGGTTCCACCCACGCCCGGGAGCGTCTTGGAAGCCGTTTTCCCGGGTGGTTCGTAGAAAACCTGCAGGTCAAACTCGTTTGGCTGGATACTGCGTCCCGGCAAGCGGTAAATATTGCGCATCTCCAGGTACCAGGCGGCCGGATTGAAGTCGGCTTCCGGGGCAGGCTGCCGAAGCTGTACCGGACGAATCAGCTTGAGGACAATCTTGTCTTCATTTTGCCCCCCATCGGATCCACCGGTATCGGTGGAGAAATCGCCCACCTGGTACGTGCGCCCGCCTGCGCGGAAACGAAAGGCGATAGCCAGGGCTTCACTTTCCTGAATCCGTTGGCGCATCGTGACGTACCCCAGGACTTCATCCACATCATAGTCCCTTCCGCGCTCAAGCCGCTTGAACTTTCCAACCTGAAAATCCGAGGAGGACAGGTTCTTGACGGTTTCGAGGTAGGATCCTGGCGCAGCATTTCCATCTCTCAGCTCCGTATCGACTTCCCCGCCGTCGGCGTCATCGTACTGGTCGATGTCATTTCCAGGGAGACGTTCCAGGGTATACTGATTAGCTTGGGACAGTATTTCCTGTGGTTCGCCGAGGTCGACCATGGCCACCACCTGGCGGACGTTTTCCTCTTCCGGTCGGGTGGGCATGAGCTTCCACACCTCTATCTCGGTGATGCGCTCGAATCCGTTGGCTACCCTGATATTCGGTGGATCGGAGAGGGCATCCTGGAAACGATTCCTGAAGTAATAGCTCAGGAAGAAGTGGGTTGCCTCATCATAGTCTGTGGGCCGCAAGTCGAATTCAGTCTGCTCGGAGCCGCCCTCGATATTGAGGCTGTTTGACTGCCCCTCCTGCTGGGACATGACCGTTGTCAGGCGCACTCCACCCAGCTGGAATTCACTTTTGATGCCAAAGAGACTTTGGCCGCCTCGGATCAGGCTGGAGGGCGTCTGGAGAAAGACGTTTCCGGCCTCGATTTTCTGAACGATCTCATCCTCGTACCCGGTGTACTCGAGTTTGAGCTGGTTCTGGAAATCAAACTGGTTGCGTGAGTCATAATTGACGTTGATCCGCAGTTTGTCCCCGATCGTCCCTGTGATGCCAAGGCTCAGATCCTGCTTGAATTCCGGGTCGAGCTGCGATGGTTTTCCCGTAACAGAGACTTGCTGGTCGCTTTTTCGGTAGTCAAAACCAGCATGAATATCAGCTGTCCCATTAACGCGTAGATCCACCTCGTTGGCTCCAAAAATGGTCCGGAACGCACTCTGGCGCCCACCCGGAACAACGATGTTGAACCCGAGGCCTCCTCGGCGGCGCTGCTCGTCTTGCCGTTCCCGCTGCAGAATGAGCTCCTTCCAGTTGTCGTCCAGATCTTGACTCATCCTGGCTGCCCGATACTCGTCGAATTCGAGTCTCAGGGGGTAACGGGCATCCCAATCACCTACCTGCTCCCGGATCGTGTAGGCCCGGGCCAGCGTGTCAAATTCGACGTCATGGCGCCACCATTGTCCCAGAGAGGGCGCCATCACCAACCGGTCCCGCTTATTGGGCGAAGCACTGAGTGCATCTCGCTTGAATCCGGGAATGTAATCCCACACGAGCGCAGAGTCGGGCAGGAACAGGGAATCGACGTCGAGACTGTCAACATCCAGGGTGTCGAGGTCCAGAGTGTCGATGGCTACCGAGTCCGTATCGGCCAGGGCGATGTATCCGGACGTGCTCCGCCACGCTTCGAAATCCGGGTCGGTGGCGGCCGAGCTTACCCACACCATCGAGACCACAAAAAATGCCACGACCGCACCAAGCCATCGCCGCAGAAGGGGGCGGGCTGCAGCGGTAGTGGCAGACGCAATAGGTGCCGGATCGTTACGCAAAACTATGACGGGACCGTTCCGAGGGGTGCACTGGCGCGGGAGATCTCAACAGATCTCTCCAACGGGTTCGACTTTCGAGTGTGTAGCTGTGGTGCGTATAGAACGGTGCAGAGGCTTTATTTTGCAGCAAAGATGCGGCAGGGACAACCGAGGAAAGGGGTATGCAGAAACGGGTGGAAGGTTCTCCCGGAAAGCGTGTTTCACGATTCCTGCAATCCTCGTTTTTCCCACATGGGGAGCCTTGTTTGTGGCTCTCCGTATGGAGGATTGTTGCCGTGCATCTTTGTATACGGAACAGCATGCCATGATACCCAACAATTCTACAGGCGCCATGCGTATCTCGATTGCCTTGGTAGCAGGAATACTGGCCGTGTCGGCGTGTCAGTCCCCACCGGCAGAGGATCCCGGTACTGATACGGATCCATTTTTTGACCGCGCAACAGAGCGCGAGGCCATCCGGGATGTCCTTATGCGTCAGCAAGAGGCTTGGAACGCTGGTGATCTCGAGGCCTTCATGGACGACTATGTACGCGAAGACACGTTGCGATTCACGTCGGGCGCACAGGTTCGCTACGGTTGGGACAGCGCTATGGAGCGTTATCTGACGACGTACCCTGATCGCAGCGCCATGGGGAATCTGACCTTTGACGATCTTGCTATCGATGTTCTCTCGAATGAATGGGCATTGGTCTTCGGAGCCTGGCATCTGAAGCGATCAGGAGCATACGACGACATAGGGGGCCGGTATACCTTATTGATGCACCGGGGAGCGCAGGGCTGGAAAGTTGTGTACGATCATACATCGCAAGGAGACCAATGAGTTATCCCGAACCCATGAACGCCGCGAGGCCGCTTGCTGTCGTTACGGGAGCGTGTGGCAGGTTGGGCACGGTCCTCGTGGATGCCTTCCTGACGGCGGGGTACCGCGTCATCGGTTTGGACCGAACCGTTTCCGAGGCCATCTCGGTGCCGGTTCTACCGTTTAGCGCCCATGACGAGCAGTCAGTAGAGGACGCCTTCAGACGGGTCGGGACGGAGTATGGTGTTCCAGCCTTGGTTGTGCATGCTATTGGGACATGGGCCATGAAGCCCTTCGCAGAGACTGCCTTGTCCGACTGGAACAGGGTGATGGAGATTAACCTGACCAGCACCTTTCTGGTTTTCCGGGAGGCTGTGCGGTTGATGCAGGGTGCCGATGAGCCCGCATCGGGTCGACTTATCGGCATTACCTCCAAGCAGGGGAGCCTGCGGGGAGTTGCCGAGCAGGCGGCCTATTCGGCCTCGAAGGCGGGCGTGCAGAGGCTGGTGGAATCGCTGTCAGCCGAGATGTCGGGAACGGGTATCACTGTTCACGCTATTGCGCCGTCGATGATTCTTTTCGACGGAGGTGACGGACAGGGTGTGGCTGCCGAAGATATCGCGACCCATTGCCTCCATTTGGCAACCGAAGCAGGAGCCAGTTTGAATGGCAGGACCCTGCTTGCATTCGGTGAGTGATTGAGTAGCCTTGCTGGCCGAATAAGCCGGCAGGGCACTAGCCGGTGATCGGCACCCCCGTCCCGCACGGTCAAAAGGCTGTCGATCGACTCTCTTTGCCTGACCATCGCCCGGTTAGCCACGTTGCCAGGCCTATGAGCACCATCAGGAAGACGGAATACGCGGCAGCGGCTCCAAAATCATACAAACGGAGCTGAGAGAGTATTTCTACCGAAATGGGCCGGTTGTCAAACACGTAGAGCAGGATCGATGACACGAACTCTCCGAGGGCTGTCACGAAGGTGAGCAAGCTACCGGCCAAGATGCCGGGCAGAATGGAAGGCAGCATGACTTCCCGGAACGTGTGCCAGCGTGAGGCACCGAGGTCGATGGAGGCATCGGTCAGTCGGTCGTCGTAGGTCTCCAGCGCGGCCATCGTGGCGCGCACGACCAAGGGGATGTGCCGAATGAAATAGGCCAGCGGCAGCAGCCAAAAGGTCCCCACCAAAATGGCACCGCCAGACAGCGCGGAGGGCTCACTGAAGGTGATGATCAGGTTGATGGCGATGACAGTCCCTGGAATGGCGAAGGGAAGTATCGATAAAAGCCGGATAAGACCCCGGCCGCGAACACGGCCCTTTACGATGAGCAGGGCCGCCATCACACCAAACATGACGTTGGCGGCTGAGGCCAGGGATGCCATGCGAAGCGAGTTCAGAATAGGCTGAGCAACATCGGACTGCCCCAACAAATTGAGATAGTTGTCCAATGTGTAGGCCTGCGGAAGTATCTGGTATGTCCAACTACCTTCTTTGACAAAGGAAATCAGGACCACGGTCAGGACTGGAAGGGCCAGAAAGAGACTGATCGCGCCGGCCCCCAGGAGCGCTACGATGCGCCATGGGCCGGAGCGGACAGGCCTGGGGGCCGGCGCAGACCCCTTTGAAGCCGTTGAGACGCGTCCTTTGTGGCGCTCCCATTCAACGAGCAGCAGGAAGAGGAGACAGATCACAGTCAGGACGACAGACACCGCGGCGGAATAAGCCAGGTTACCGTTCATCTTGTAGTTGTAGATCTGCAGCGTCAAGAAATTTTCTGTACCGGCAAAGAGAAGGGGAGCGGTGAAGGAGGCCATCGAGATCATGAACACCAAGAGCGATGCACTGATCAGGGACGGGCGAAGATGCGGAAGAATGACTGTCCGGAACGCGCGTGCCGGACTCGCGCCCATATCAGCTGCCGCTTCGAGCAGGCTTTGATCCACGGTTTTGAGCGAGGCCGAGCAGAAGAGGTAGAAGAACACGTACATCGAGTAGACATGCACCAGCCACACGGCCCACAGCCCCGAAAACGAAAACGGTACGGCGTCGAGTCCGAGCATGGCCTGCAAGCCCCGGGGCAGGATGCCGCTTTCCCCGTAGAGAAACAAGAACGCGAGGACGCCGACGAGCGGCGGCAAGGCCAGCGGAAGGGCGGCCAACGCCGCAAGGACACGCTTAAGAGGGAAATCATAGCGGAAAAGCAGCCATGCCATGGCAGTCCCCAGGAATCCTGCCCCGACGACAGTCCATATCGAAATCCAGACCGAGTTGAAGAGGGCTCGGGCGTTGGCTGAATCTGCTGACCGGAAGATATCTCTGAGGATGACTGGGTCCAGGCCGGTTACAAAAACCCGAAGCATGGGCCAAAGGACATACCCAAGCAGGACGGCGGCCGCCAGAAGGGCGGCCGCCCATTCAACCCTCGGGGACAGAATCCCCGTGGTTACAGCACTCCCGGTGGAGGGGCGAATCCTCAGGAGGGAACGATGGCTTCGCATGATCCGCTCACACGTGCTCCCGCGCTTCCAAGGCACGGGTCAACGTGGCTTCGTCAGTAAATTCGAGGTCGCTCCCGATGGGAATGCCGCGTGCCAGACGTGTGACACGGACCTCAAAGGGCGTCAGTAGCCGCGTGATGTAGTAAGCC
>JAAZVD010000147.1 GCA_018623785.1 Bacteroidota bacterium
ACATGTCCCCATCGTCGGGTGTCCGGATATCAGTATGCGTCAGCAGGAATTCCCCAATCGACGGATCCAGGGTAAAACCATTAACCCCCTCACCGGTGGTGTACACAAGCATGGTAGAACTACCATACAATACATAACCAGCACCTACTTGGTTGATACCCGGCTGAAGCGCCGATGCCAAGGAGGCTTCCATATGGTCCTCTGGCAGATGATAGATACTGAAGATCGTACCCACTGAGACATTGACCTCGATATTCGAAGACCCATCGAGAGGATCCAGCAGCACGATGTACTTACCGTCGCTGTTCTGCCCGGTTTTCATGGGAATAGCTTCAGCATGCTCCTCCGATCCGATCAAGCAGCATTCACCTCCTCGTCGAAGAGCTCGGACGAACTCCCTGTGCGCCAAAGCATCCATCACTGCCTGAACTTCTCCTTGTACATTGACCTCCCCCGTCGAGCCGAACACATCAATGATACCCGCGCGTCGCATGTGCCAATTGACCAACTTGGCAGCAACGGATATATCACGCAGCAATCTCGAGAATGCACCCGTTGATGACTCAACCGAAGACTGACGTTCGATGATGAACTGCTCGAGCGTTTTGAACGCTCCGATTTCCTCCAAATGCGAATCGGACTGCATACTCATGGACACATGACCGTTGGGGTTGACCGGGTGGTCTAAGATATTCAGCCTCTCCCCTGCCTCCAACCGGATTCGGGAGGATTCCCGGCGTGTCCGAGTGCACGCGGGGAATGGCACGGACTACCGTGACACAGGCAAAGATTATGTGCCCAGCTACCTGATGGAACGAACACTATCTGCCCATGCGGGCCCTTACCTTTCCCAACGCTTGAACCGTCCTGCGGATATCCTCTTCCAATGTTTGTGGACCGAAGGACAGACGTAAGGCACCTCGTGCCTTTTCGGGCGAAACATCCAATGCTTCCATGACATGGGAAATCTTCATGGTACCTGAACTACATGCGGATCCAGCCGACACGGCTATCCCTTCAATATCCAGGCCAAGAATCAGCATCTCGCCATCCACGCCTCTTCCTTCATCTGACAGGATGAGCAGGTTCAGAATGTGTGGACTGCAATCCTCCTCTGGCGACATGATCTGAATGGCCTCTCCAAACATGTCCCGCAGTGCGGTCAGCAACTGCCCGCGCAAATTCCGGGCGTAACCAAGAAAGGCTTCACGCCCGTTGGAAGCTTCCTCCAAAGCACGCGTTATTCCGGCAGCAAAAGCGACGTTTTCAGTACCCGATCGGCGGTCCTGCTCCTGTCCACCTCCCAGGATGAGAGGGGCGTAGGGCGATCCCGCCCTTACATAGAGGAGGCCAATCCCTTTAGGAGCCCCGAATTTGTGCCCGGTCAGGGACATGTAGTCTACAGCACCAGCAATAGGCTTGAGATCCAGGGTCCTGGCAGCCTGGGCGGCATCCGTATGGAAGAGCATACCCCGCCCTCGGCACCAGGCAGCTAGCTCGACAACCGGATTAATGGTGCCGAGCTCATTGTTTACCAGCATGAACGAAGCCATTCCAAGTGCGTCGGCGCCCGACTGCTCCAATAGTTCGGGCGTGACACGCCCATGTGCGTCAGGCGCAATGACCTGGTGGATTGCAAGCCGCCGGACCGGCTCAAGGACAGCCTCATGCTCAACGGAGGAGGTTATTACGCCGCGAGCACCGCCGGCATCTTTCGAGAGTACCGTATTGTTGGATTCGCTCCCCCCCGAGGTAAAAACAACCTCCGCAGGACCAACGCCCAACACATCAGCCACCCGGGCGCGGTATGATTCAAGCGCATGACGCGCCTTGCGTCCCTGTCCATATACAGAGGAGGGATTACCGAATTCAGTGGTGAACCATGGCATCATCTCCTCCACGACGACCGGAAGTACAGGCGATGTAGCGGCATGGTCCAGGTAGGTAGCTGGCGTCGGAATCATGAGCGATTTGGTACTGCCTGTTTAAATACAGCCTATGGCCGGGAGCCGACCTGACGGATTCGCATAACGACCGCTACCGCCTGAACGTTTCCCTTGTTCAGCCATCGTAATCCGGGCCATCGTTCCTTCAACACACGCTTCCTCTGTTCAGAACAGTGCATGGCTGCTGCCCCGGACATACCTTCGTTATCGGCTCACGAAAACACCCGGTGCGGAAACGTTACGCACGCTGGCTCATTGGACTCCGGTGGTCCTTACTGCCCTGTGGGGCACACCCAATTCTCAGTTCATGGACAAGCTTGTTGTTCGCGGGGGAAACCCGCTCACCGGATCCCTTACCGTAAGCGGTTCAAAGAATACGGCACTCCCTCTGATGTCGGCTGCGTTGTTGACGGACGGCCGTGTCACGCTGTCCAATGTGCCTGACCTGAAGGACGTTCAAACGTTTGCTCGCGTCATCGAGGTTACCGGAACGACCATAGAGCACACCCCTCAGCAGCACCTCATATCGCTGAATGCCGGATCACTGACCCGGATTGAGGCACCCTACGAGCTGGTCAAGCGCATGCGCGCTTCATTTTACATGCTGGGTGCTCTGTTGGGTAGAATGGGCAAAGCCCGCGTATCCCTGCCTGGTGGTTGCGCATGGGGGCCCAGGCCGGTTGACTTGCACATCCAAGGGATGAAAGCACTCGGTGCAGAAATCGACCTTCATCAAGGCTATGTTGTGGCCTCCGCGCCCGCCGGGCGGTTGCCCGGCGGGCGCGTGACACTCGACCCTTCCTCCGTCGGGGCCACCATCAATATTATTTTGGCTGCAACATTAGCTCGGGGTAGCTCTGTCATTGAGAACGCAGCCATCGAACCTGATGTGGTTCATTTCTGTGAAATGCTGCAGGCCATGGGCGCGCGCCTCAATGGCGTTGGCACCCGAACACTGGAAATTGAAGGCGTAGACCGTCTCGATCCGGTCGATTTCGAGAATTGTCCGGACCGTATCGAAATGGGGACCTTCATGATTGCCGCGGCTATTGCCGGCCGGCCCGGACAGGCTGTGGAAATCCACCACGGCCGTGCAGACCATTTGGGTAGCGCCTTCATGGAAGCCTTCCAACGAACCGGCACTCGTGTTGAAGAGAGTGATAGCCTCATCCGTGTCATCGCTCCTGAGGAGCTACGTCCTGTGAGTGTAACTACAGATATTTATCCCGGCTTTCCCACCGACCTGCAAGCCCAGTGGACGGTACTCATGGCTCGATGCGCCGGCAATTCGAAGGTCTACGAAACAGTCTACCCCGATCGTTTCAAACACATTCCTGAGCTGCAGCGCATGGGAGTAAATGCCATAATCGTAGGTGATGAAGTCGTGATCGAAGGTGGTAAAGCTATTCAAGGCACCCATGTTATGAGTACTGATCTGCGCGCCAGCGTATCGCTCGTACTTGCGGGTATGGTCGCCGAGGGAGAAACGCACGTATTGCGTGTATATCATCTGGATCGCGGTTATGAGCGGCTTGAGGAGAAACTCTCGGGCGCCGGTATCGATATCGAACGGGTCCGCTACGACGAATGGGCCGATCCTTCCTGAAGTGAAGTTGCGGCAACATTGCTCTACAGCCCAGAGGTCTCATTATCAGCCAAGCAGCCTTCGTCTCGTCCATCAGAATCGGGCCGACAGCTGGAATCTGCCGGTGTGGATGACCGGTAGGCCGGTAGGGCTGCGCCCATCATAGCGAAGGGTGGCTGTCACGATTTCCGTCAGCTGCATGTCCAGATGGAGATGCCACATCCAGGAGGTGCCTTCGCCGCGTCCCTGCGTCAGCTCAAACAGCTGAAGGCCCAGAGGTACACCGCCTTCAATGGCAGATTGTGACCGCTCGCCACCGGCTCGCCATCGCATCTCTCCACTGGTTCTGAATACGCTCAAAGGCAATCGTAGCGTCTTGACGCGTGCTCCGCTCCTGCTTTCCTGCCTTTGACCATACAATCCTTCCGTCTGCAGCCGCCAATCCTCCCAACGGACAATGACTCCCGGGCGGACCTCCCACCGTTGGATACTGAACGCACGGGAGGCAAACTGCGCTGATATTGACCTGTCATCCGAAGCAGTTGACTCCAGCGTGAGGTCCAGATTATCCCGAATCTCTTCTCGCCACTCAAGACCCAGCTGCGACCGTTCGCTGGACTCGCTCCCGTTGGCCAGTTCGACAAGGGAGGCTGTACGCAAGAACGAAAAGCTGATATCCCTGTCTCTTCGTAAAGGATACAACCCCAGCCGACCAGACATGCGTATACGTCCATTGACGGTCTGACCAGACTCTCTGAGAGCGGATGGCTGAAGCAGGTAAATGTCGACCCTGTCATCTGTTCGCGTCGTCTCACGGATATCCACAGAAGCATTCACGGATACACGCCTCCATCGACTGACGGTCGCAGTCGGCAGCCACTGATAAGACAAACCAGCCTCGGCCGTAGTAACCGCCTCCAGCGAATCGGACGGAAACAAGGTGCGCGCGTATTCACCCTCTCCGGGGATAGTCTCAGGAAAGTATTCGTCCAACTGTATCCGCCCGTCCCCGTTGATATCCTGCCATACATACTGTCCCCTATCCGGTCCTGTCCGAATGTAGATCTCCTGCATGGCTGCTGTCTGTTCCGATCGCACCTCGTAGTTCCATTGCAGCGAGCCGCCAACCACCGATCGTACCCGGCCATTCAGTCCAATCAGAAGTGCATCCTGCTCTGTGTGCGCGGAAGGCGTCCCATCCTGGGAAGAACGGGAACGGCGCCATCCCACACTGGCAGCCGAACGCGCACGAGCAGAAGGTTCCCACTCCCAGGCTGCTTGCCATGTACGAATATGGGATCCTGCCAATAGCGTGGACCTATCCGAGCGGACATCCTCCTCTCTCCGTAAAGAGCCGGAGAAAGCGATTACGTGCGATTCCCACACTCGCTCCATACCAGCACCGGCAGATCGGTATGGCATCCGCGCTACAGCGCTCTGCCCTTCTTGCACCATCAA
>JAAZVD010000148.1 GCA_018623785.1 Bacteroidota bacterium
AATGCCCGTATCGTAGCCGACTTCCTGCAATCGCATCAGGATGTAGAGGAGGTCTACTATCCTGGCCTGGCATCCCACAAAGGCCACGACGTAGCCGCTCGACAACAGCATGGATTCGGGGGCATGGTCTCTTTTCGGGTTCGGCGTGGATTCCCTGTGGCCCGACTGCTCTCAGCAACGCGTGTCTTTACACTGGCTGAGTCTCTTGGTGGCGTGGAGTCCCTCATCGAGCAGCCGGCTACGATGAGTCATGCCTCCATGCGTCCCGAGGCCCGACTCGCCGCGGGCATTACCGACGAGGTCATTCGTCTTTCCGTGGGCATCGAACATGGTGCTGATCTGCTGGCCGACCTCGAACAGGCGTTCCAAACGGCAGCCTCTTCATCCGCAGCATCCACCGATTCGATCGGCTTGCCTCTTCGGGCACCCTATGCCAGTGAGGTGGCTGTTCATGGCTGAGCGGCCGGTTCGAACCGTGAGTAGTGTGAAAAAACGTCTTTATTGAGCAAAAACTCCTGTTCGGGGGTATACGGATAATCATCCTTACGTCATCATCATTTTCCATGGGGCACGCCGTCTTGGCAACCCTGCACCTGATCTTTTTTCCGAACCCATGCATATTGATCTGAGCGGACAAACCATTCTTGTAACCGGCGCCAGCCGAGGAATCGGCCGCGAAATTGCACGACAGTTGGGAGCCTCCGGGGCGACGGTGGCCGTACACTACGCCTCTTCCTCGGATGAGGCCGTTTCCCTGTGCAAGGAAATAGGAGGACGTAGCGAAGCGTTTCGGGCTGATCTGTCCAATGCTGAAGAAACAGACCGTCTTTTCCGTGATGTTGTGGAGGCGTATGGCCGCGTGGACTGTGTGATCAACAACGCAGGGATCGCGGTGCATTCGCCTCTCGAGGGCGATCTTGACAACTGGGTGTCGGATTGGGACAGAACATTAGACGTCAACACACGGGCCGCTGGTATCCTGACGCGAGCTGCTCTGCCACATTTCGTGGAGAACGGAGGAGGACGACTCGTTTACATAGCCTCCCGAGCCGCTTTCCGTGGGGACTCGGAAGATTATCTGGCCTACGCAGCGTCCAAGGGCGCCATGGTTTCCATGGCCCGCTCAGTGGCACGTGCCTTCGGTAAGCAAAACGTCAAGGCTTTCACGGTTGCGCCCGGTTTCGTCCGCACAGCCATGGCGCAGGATGCCATCGATGCCTACGGAGAAGACTTCGTGTTGGGTGGCATTGCACTGGACAGGCTGACCGAGCCGGCCGACGTGGCTCCCACGATCGTCCTGCTGGCTAGCGGATTGTCTGATCATGCCACCGGCTGTTCCATTGATATCAACGCAGCCAGTTATGTCCACTGACCGTGTGCAAGGCGCCGACAGCTTCAAAGTTGTCAAGGTCCTCAAGTTTGGCGGGACGTCGGTCGGCTCGGCCGATGCGTTGGAACGTCTGGTGGGGATCTTATCGGCCGAAGCCATAAGTTCGCGGCCGCTCTTGGTCGTGTCCGCCCTTTCTGGCGTAACCGATTGGCTTCATGCACTGGAAGAGGAGACGCAAGCCAAGCGGCAACAAGTATGGATACGCAAGCTGGTACGTCGGCATCAGACGCTTTCGGCAGAGGTTCTTGACCACGAGCGCCATGGACGTTACCTGATCCGATTGGCTGAGTGCATTGATGAGCTACGGGATACCGTTCGGCAGCCTCCGGGTCCGATGCGATCGCACGCCATATGGGCCAGCGGCGAATGGATGTCAGCACCTCTTGTGGCCCTGCTCCTGGAACGGCATGGTGTATCCTCAGAATGGGTAGATGCCCGCCGCCTGATCCATGTCGTGGAGAGTGCTTCCGGATCCTGGGTGGTGGATCGGAACAAGACACGTGCCCAGACCGAATCGTGGTATCGTCGCCTGCCGCTCGGGCGGGTCCCCGTGATTACTGGATTTTTGGGGGCCGAAGACAAGGGCCGAGTGGTTACGCTCGGTCGGGGAGGAAGCGATTATTCGGCATCACTCATTGCCGAGGCCGTCGGGGCATCAAAATTTGATCGCTGGACGGATGTCGACGGACTGTATACGGCCGATCCGCGCAAGGACCAGCAAGCTGGCCGCTTCTTATACCTTCTCTTGGAAGACGCTACTACCTGGAACGAGGCCAACCAGCTGGGCATGCATGCGCATGCCTTCGAGCCGGTTCTTCACGCATGTATTCCGGTTCATGTCCGGTCTACCCGTAATCCACAAGGTGATGGCACGCTCATCCTGCCGGCCCGCCTTCCCAAGCGTGTCGAGAAAGATGCTCGAGAATTGATGAGCCGAACACGAGCGGCTACCTGAAACAGCTTTCCCGGGGTTGCAATGCCCCCTCGGTTACGTACGATATACTACTTGGCGGTTGACTGAATCATGAAACTACGTGTTGGAATACTCGGTGCCACGGGTGCCGTCGGTCAGAAATTCGTTCGCTTGCTGGAAGGGCACCCTTGGTTCGAACTGACGGCTTTGGCCGCCTCGGAACGGTCGGCGGGTAAATCCTATGGCGAAGCTGCCCACTGGATTGAGTCAACGCCGCTTCCTGCTTCGGTTGCCCAGATGGAGGTACGGTTGTGCGAACCCGGATTGGACTGTGATCTGGTGTTCTCGGGGCTGGATAGTTCGGTGGCAGGGCCTGTGGAAAAGGCGTTTGCTGCTGCTGGATACCCGGTAATTTCCAATGCCAAGAACCATCGCATGGATGATGATGTGCCGCTCCTCATACCGGAAGTCAACCCAGAGCACCTGGCGCTGATCGAGCGGCAAAACCACGCATCAAGTGGGTTCATTGTGACCAATCCCAACTGCGCCACCGTAGGATTGACGATGGCCTTGAAGCCCCTGCAAGATGCTTTCGGCATTGATGCCGTGCAGGTCACGACGATGCAGGCACTTTCCGGTGCCGGCTATCCGGGCGTGGCCTCGCTGGACGCCGTGGCCAATGTCATTCCGTTTATTGGTGGCGAAGAGGATAAGCTTGAAACAGAGCCCCTCCGGTTGTTGGCACCCCTGGCTAGTAACAATGGAGAACCAGCTGTAATTCCGCTGGAAATCCCGATTTCTGCTCAGTGCAACCGGGTCCCCGTACTCGAAGGACACATGGAATGTGTGTCGGTGAAGCTGCACGGGTCTCCTTCCATGGAGCGCGTTCGGCAGGCTCTTGCAGATTTTGTGTGGCCGTCTGAAGTAGCGGCTCTGCCCTCGGCGCCGGTCCGGTGCCTTGATCTTCTCGAGGATGAAACGGCGCCGCAGCCGCGCCGCGATGTACATCGCGGCGCGGGCATGACCGTCAGCATCGGGCGGCTCCGGTCGTGTCCCGTTTTTGATGTGCGTTTTGTTGTCCTGAGCCACAATACCATCCGCGGCGCCGCCGGTGGAGCCATTCTGAATGCCGAATTGCTTGCATCGCGCGGCCTTTTATTGCACCGGGATCGTCCTTCATGACACGATGATTTGAGCGAAAAACGTATTTTGCGGCACATCCGCCCACCGCAACAAGCGTCTCGTTTCCATGCCTGAACAAGCAGCTGCCACAGATTTCCTGGATCATAACCTCTTGGGAATGGCCCTCATCGACTGGGCTGAACTCCTGGGCATCACAATCGGCCTGACCCTGGTTCTGGTCTTGGTTAGACGCTTCTTCTTCGGTCGTTTTTCCAAGATGGCCGAGCGAACGGTCAATCGTGTGGATGATGTCATAGCCGAGCTCCTTCACGGCATGAGGACGTGGTTTTTGACGGTCGTCGCCTTCTACCTGGCTGTCGAATTCATTGCCGCTGATGCGCCCGCCATACCTTGGCTCCTGCGCGTTGTTTTTGTAGGCTTGCTCCTGCAGATCGGTTTGTGGGGTAATGATCTTATCCGTGTTGGGACGGAGTGGTATGTGGCTGCTCGAGAGGGGGAGGCAAGCCAGATCACGGCTGCCCGCGCCATGGCCATGGTAGGTCGATTGGTCCTGTGGACGATGGTCTTGCTGGCGCTCCTGGACAATTTCGGCGTTGATGTGACGGCTCTGGTAGCCGGACTCGGTATTGGGGGGATTGCCATTGCCCTGGCCGTTCAGAATGTCCTCGCAGATCTCCTGGCATACGTATCGATTGTAGCCGATCGTCCGTTCGTGTACGGCGATTACCTGGTTGTCGGCGAGTACTCTGGAACGGTTGAACACATCGGCATCAAGACGACGCGCATCCGGAGCCTGACGGGGGAGCAGATCATCTTCTCCAACAACGATTTGCTCGGTAGCCGCGTGCGCAACTACAAGCGCATGAACGAGCGTCGTGCCCTTTTCTCGGTCGGCGTAACCTATGACACTGCACACGAGGTGCTAAGAGAGCTGCCTGATCTGCTCAGGGAGATTGTCGAGGCCCACGAGCATGTGCGTTTCGACCGGGCTCACCTCAAAACCTTCGGGGACTTCGCTATTCAGTTCGAGGTGGTCTACCATATGACCGTTCCTGACTACGCGCTCTACATGAATACGCAGCAGGCGATCAATCTGACCATCCATCGCATCTTTACTGACAGGGGTATCGAATTTGCCTTCCCGACGCAGACCATTCATCTGGAGAAGTAGTCTACGGGAGCCGGAGTTATCGTGCGGATTCAGGAGCGCAGGGCCAGTCGGATGATTTCTTCGGCGTTGCGGATGGACGGATCCTTGCGCAGGACACCAATGACCGCCTTTTCGGCTGCCGAGCGCGACAGGCCCAGGGCCTCGAGCGCGGCCATGGCATCGGCCCGGAAATTTCCGTCGGGTGCGGAGCCGCTTCCCGTCGATTCGCCGTCGTCAAGGCCGTCCTTCTCGAAGCGATCCCTGAGCTCGATGATCAGCCGCTCGGCCGTCTTCTTGCCTACTCCGGGAATGCGGGTAAGCATGGCGGCATCGCCCTCGAGGATGCGTTGGCGTATTTCAGAGG
>JAAZVD010000149.1 GCA_018623785.1 Bacteroidota bacterium
GCGCCGGCGCTTGTGGACGTGGTTGCTCTGATGGTGTAGTTCCAGCCTGATACCACCCGATTCACAACAGGTACCGGCACCTTTGACGGGCCTCTCTTTGACGGTGTCACGGCGCCCTCCATTGACCCGCTTCCGCACAACCCGGATTATTTCCGGGCGCATTTGACCTTTCTGGAGAATTATGTCCAGCGGTCATCGGATGGTCGGACTCGGATATCCACACATCTCCTGCCGGAGGTAGTACGGGTTTCAAAGACGATGGGCAGTTACAGTCCGACGGGGCGGAACGCGGATTCAGATGACGAACTTTTCAAGCTCTCTTCCCTGATCGAGGAAGCGTGGACCCTTGCCGATCAGTCCGGGGTGACGCTTCCGAGTGGGCTCGATCCCGCGACCACGGCGTTCATTGTTTTTCATGCCGGCGTGGGTCGCGATCTGGAGTTGGTGGGTACGACGCTAGATAAGACACCCGAAGATATTCCGTCCATTTTCTTTGATGAGAAAGCGCTTGGTCGCCTGGGAGTAGGGGGGATTATGCTGGATGGTTTTCCGGTATCCAACAGTATGATTATCCCGCGCACGGAGAGTCGTCAGGGCGTGAACGTATTGACCAGCGAGCCTTTTTTGATAGAGCTGTCCATCAACGGTTTGTTAGCGGCCAGCTTCTTCAACTATCTGGGCGTGCCGGACCTGTTCGATACGTCAACGGGCGAATCCGCCATCGGGCCTTTTGGTCTCATGGATGCGCTGGGCATTTTTGCCTATAGTGGCCTGTTTCCACCCGAGCCATCGGCTTGGACCAAGCTGTATCTGGGTTGGTCGGATCCTGTTCAGGCGGACACGGAAGGACAGGTTCGCTTACAGGCCTCCGGAATGGAGGGGACCAACCACGTGGCGCGCGTACCCATTTCTGATGCGGAATACTTCCTTGTGGAAAACCGGCATCGGGATCCCGACGGAGACGGCTTGCGCCTGCGGATATGGACTCACGAGGGCGTAAGCGAAGTCACTTTCCAGAACGGGGATCAGGCATTCAATGATCAGACCGTGTCCGGCTTCCCGGGCGGTGTGGTCCTCGAGGCGGATGACTATGACGCTGCGCTTCCCGGAGGCCTCGATGAAAATGGGAATCCGCTTTTGGGCGGCATCCTGATCTGGCACGTGGACGAAAACCGATTGGCGGATGGGCTGGAGGACAATGCTGTGAACGCCAATCGATCCGCGCGCGCCATCGACCTCGAAGAGGCCGATGGCGCGCAGGATATCGGCTACAATTCGACAGCAGGTTTGTTTGGGCCGCGTTTTGATTTGGGCACGCCGTTTGACTTCTGGTATCAGGGAAATCCCGTTTCCGTGCGAACCAGTACGGGTCGTGATATTCAGCTCTATGAAAACCGGTTCGGGGCCGACACCTACCCGTCAAACCGTAGCAATGCCGGCGTGGCTCCGGGATTCCAGTTGCAGGATTTCTCGACACCGGGCCCGGAAATGACCTTCCGCGTGGTGTCTGTAGATTCGCCAGGGAGGACGCTTCTGGCTGAGTGGACACTAGGCAGTGGGGCCATGGAGGATTGGGTGACGTCTCCCGATAATGGTGCCATCTGGCCGGTGGCGGACCCTGAAGGGTTCTTTGGTTGGTATCAAACGTCGGGGAATCTGGGCCATTGGTTCTGGCAACCCGTGGATGGACAGGCTTGCAGCTTGTTGGGAGAAGGTCGTCGCCCCGCATTTGATGGCCGGCACCTGTATGTCGAAAGCGAAGACGCTATGTGGCGAATTACGCCCCTTCCGGACGAGTGCTCGGCACAGCTATGGCATGAGTATCCTGACGCCCTGATCTCGATTACCACCCCTGCTCCCGCATTCGTAATTACTTATGACGGACACCACCTTTTCGTGGGCATGGAAACGGCGCAGGGTCCGGTGCTATGGACACTGTCCGGTGATGGCCCGCAGGCTTCTGTTCGCCCGATACCTTCCCGCATTCAACGTATTATTACCGTAGATGGAGCTGCCCAGGAGGTATATCTCCTGACGGACGCCGGGGTATTGGACGGGCAGGGCCAGATGATGGTGCGACACGAGGGGCACGATTGGTCACAGGCGGTCATGCATTCCGATGGAGCAGCATGGACGTTGGCTTGGACATCGGAAGACGGTGGTATTCATCTCCTGCGCGAGGATGGAGAGCTGACTTGGCTTCCTGCACCGGGTGCATGTACGCCAGAAAAAGTTCGTTGGTTTGACCTTGACGGAGGCGGCGATGCCGAGATCATATATCTCTGTGGTAACCGTCTCGTGGCCTTGCATGACACGGGTGCCGTTATGGCGGGCTTTCCTTTCGCATTGCCTTCCATGCCAATGTCCTCGCCCCTGGTAGCCACCACAAGCCAGGGCACGGTTGAAATTTTTGTAGCCCTGGCGAATGGTAGTTTGGCCGCCATTGACCTGGAAGGCGGTAGTGCCCGTATGGCGGATGGTCATCCATTGCCCGTGGGTAGCCGTTCAGGTATTGCGCCGCTGCTTACCCCGGATGCGGTTGTTACACTGTCTGGCGCAGGCACCATTCGTGCATGGTCTGCTTCGTTTGAAGGTACATCCCACATCACCGATGATGGTTACGTCCTCAGACTGGAGGCTGAGGCGGTGCCCGTGGATGGGGAGGGCTTGCTGAAAGGCCAGGAGACGTACAACTGGCCCAACCCCATTACCGAGGGGCAGACCCGTATTCGCTTTGCTACTTCCGAGCCATCCGATATTCGCATTGATATCGTGGATATGAACGGCCTCCTGATTGACCGGATTGACACGGCCGCGCCGGGTGGCGGTCAGCCTGCAGAGGTTCTCTGGACGACTGAGGCCGGCAGCGGTGTGTATCTGGCGCGTGTACGCGCTACCTCCACGATCAGTGGCCAATCGGCTACCCGTCTCATTCGCATGGCCATTGTCCGATGAAAAAGCTGCTCGTCCACATATCGCTCCTGCTGGGCGCGCTCGGTACTGTGGGCATCGGTACGGTGCACGCTCAGGAACCGTTGGCATACATTGATTACATCCGGACCGACCTGGACTGGTATACCATCGAAACGGAACACTTCCTCGTACACTTCCATGAGGAAGAGACGGGCGAGGGCAGCCGTACGGCCCGGGTCGTGGCTCGTATCGCAGAGGATATCTACGGGCCCATCACCGAGCTTTACGAGTGGCAGCCCGATACGAAAGTCAGCTTCGTTCTCAAAGATTACGAGGACTACTCGAACGGGGCCGCTTACTTCTTCGACAACGTCATCGAGATCTGGGCCCCAGCGCTGCAGACGCCCTTTCGCGGCAATCATAATTGGCTGCGCAACGTCATTACCCATGAATTCCTGCACATGGTCCAGGTGCAGAAGACCATGAAGGCCTCTCGTCGCCTGCCGTTCGTCTACCTGCAGTACCTGGATTACGAGTCAGCGCGGCGTCCCGATGTGCTCTATGGGTTTCCGAACATCATTGCGTCCTATCCTGTCCCGATCCTGAACAACCCAGCCTGGCTGGCCGAAGGAACCGCCCAGTTTCAGCGTGCGGATTTTGACTACGACCGTTGGGACAGCCACCGGGACATGCTTCTCCGCACACAGGTGCTGGCCGGGGAGGAACTTACCCTGTCAGAGATGGGCGGATTCTACTCCCATAACAGTCTCGAGCGCGAGTCCGTCTACAATCACGGCTTCGCCTTCTCGCGATATCTGGCGGATCGGTTCGGGGAGGAGGGGTTGCGTGCGCTGAGTGCCGAACTGGGCTCCTGGGGGAATTGGAATATGAAACAGGCGGCGCAAGATGCCTTCGGGATTCGTGGCAATGTGCTCTACGAGGAGTGGATGCAGGCTCTACGAACGCATTACGAAGCACACAGGCCCGTCGGAGCCCCCGGGGTCTCGGTGCTTGAGGAAGGTGGCTTCCACAATTATTGGCCCGTGGTATCGCCTGATGGGTCCCGGGTTGCGTACGTGTCCAACAAGGGAGAGGACTTTTCTCGCAGTGGAATCTGGGTCCAGGATCTGGGAGAAGCCCCCGCTGTGACCGCACGCCTGATCCTCGACTCGGAAGAATTAGCTGCTGGTGCGGGGTATACCTGTTCCCTGGGACATCGGATCGTGCCTTCTGTCAGTGGGCCGGTCAGTTGGACGCCGGATGGAAAGCATCTTCTCTATGCCCGGACGCACGACACCGCCGAGGGCCATCTCGTCCTGGATCTTTACCGCGTCAACGTTGACTCCGGAGAAAAGGAGCGTCTGTCGGAAGGTCTTCGTGCATCCTCGCCGACGGTGAGTCCGGACGGCGCTATGGTGGCCATGATCATTCAGCACGACGGTTCAACCAACCTGGCCATGGCGACCACACCTTCCGATCCAGAGGATCCTGTCGTGCCAGCCGACCTGCATTTCCTGACAGCCTATGCCGACGGCAGCCAGGTAACCGATCCGGTATTCAGCCCTGACGGGGAATGGATTTACTACGGGTGGCAGCGGGATCACGGCCGGGATATCCGCCGTGTGCGTATTTCCGACAGTGCCGTGGAAGTCATCCTGGATGGCCCCGAGGACGAGCGAAATCCCGCTTTTGGAGCGGATGGTGGGATGATTTACGCCTCAGATCGATCAGGCATATACAATCTGTACCGATTGTACCCTGATGGTTCGTCGCGGGCACTGACGGATGTGGTGGGTGGAGCGTTCATGCCGGAGGTCATGCCCTCCGGCGATATCCTGTTCTCAGATTTTACGGCCACAGGGTACCGAATCGTACGATTCGCCCCGGAAGTCCAACCGGAAGTCCAACCGGAAGAAGTCTCACGCTACACCGCGCCGGATTTCCTGAGGCGCTACGATCAGGCGCCGGAATCGGCGTTGGCCCCGGGGTCGGACACCGACAGGGAGGTACGTGCCTTCGATGCGTCCGGGATGAAGGATGGGGCCAA
>JAAZVD010000150.1 GCA_018623785.1 Bacteroidota bacterium
AATCGATCGCCTGGAACGTCTGCTCATGCTGCAGAGCTCTTCCTACCGCGAACTTACGGAGCTGGCTGAAGAGCACGAAGAGCAGTTGCGTCAAATGCCGGCCATACAGCCAGTCACCGGCCGCATTACCTCTGGCTTCGGTATTCGATTCCACCCCGTCCTGGAAGTACGCCGCATGCATCCAGGGCTGGACTTCCACGCACCCGTGGGCACCCCCATCTATGCTACGGGAGACGGGGTCGTTAAGGAGGCCAAGATAGGTGGTGGTCTGGGTCGCTATGTTAAAGTGCTCCATGAAACGGCCGGTTATGTAACCGTTTTCGCCCATATGTCGGAAATCGCTCCGGGTATCCGGGCTGGGAAATCCATCAAACGGGGCGACATCATCGGATACAGTGGTAACACGGGTCTCTCTGAAGCACCCCATCTTCACTATGAAGTCAGGGACCTCGAGGGCAACCACTTGAATCCTCTGCACTTCTTGGCCCCTTCTTTGACACCGGCCGAGTATGATCGTTTGTTGGAAGAAGCCGAACAAACGACCCTTATCTTCGACTGAGTCCAGAACGGGTTTTTCCGGGTACTCTCGTTGCGAAGCGGCGTGCCTGTTGTAACACCTTGCATCTTTGCAGGACAGAGCCTTATCGTCCCAACAACGGGCACCGACTAATCCAAACTCTGTTCAATGTACTGGACCCTTGACCTGGCATCCCATCTCGAAGATGCACCATGGCCTGCCACGCGGCTGGAGCTGATTGACTATGCAGAACGCACAGGCGCACCCTACGAGGTTGTGGAAAACCTCCAGGCCATGGAGGATGATGGAGAGCCATACGAAAGCATCGAAGAGGTCTGGCCCGATTTCCCGACCAAGGACGACGACTTCTACTTCGAAGAGGAATAGCCGTTTACGCAGGATCTGTCTGACGGCCCTCCTGCTCCTTACGTGGACTCGCTCAGCTGAATACACGCTTGCGCAGGAAGTATCCCTCCCGGATAGCCTGCTCGTATGGGAAGTTGACTTCACGGGAAATGAAGTTTTTCCGGACGACGAACTGGCGCTGTATATAAGGACGCGACGCAACCGTCGTATGCTTGGCGTTCCCGGATTTACATGGTGGCGCTGGCTCTACCAGTTCGGAGCAGGACCCTTGCATGAGAACGCGGTCGGACGCGCCTTTATGCGTGTTGGGGAACCCCCCGCCTTACTCGATGCAACCGTCCTCGAAAACGATACCGAACAGCTCCGGCTGTTCTATCAGCGGGAGGGATTCCGGGATGCTACGGTGGAACCTGTTGTCTCTCGACTGTCCATTGGAAACCGTGTGCGGATAGCGTTTGATATCCGAGAGGGGTCACCCACCACGATCCGGCATTTCAGCTATCACGGCGTCGACGATCTGCTACCAAGCGAACGGCGGGATCTTGTCGATGGGTCTGTAATCCCGACGCCGGAAGACGGTATTTCTGATTCCCTCTTTTGGCATCCGCCCACCCTGCGATACTCCGAGCCCCTGTTGGTCGAAGAGCGTCAGCGCCTCATTCGATTCTTGCGTGATCGGGGATTTGCCGACATCTATCGGGATGCCATTCATGCCGTCGTATACCCTGTTCACCCCGATTCCTTTGATGTGACGATGGCTGTCGAGCTGGGGTCACGGTATCGCTTCGGAAACGTACATGTTGAGGTAACGGGGCCTCAGAATGACGCCAGTGAGCGTACCGACTCAACGTGGCTGATCTCTTCCGAACCAGGTGAGGAGGGCGGATTGCTGACAGCTGCCTTTATCTCCGAGGGCCGTCTGGACTTTGATCTTCTGGAACGCACGCTGCAGTTCCGCCCGGGTGATCAATTCAATCAAAGCCGGGTGCTGGCCACCAAACGCCGGCTGGATGCTACCGGCGTTTTTGGCTTCTCTGATATCCAAGAGGCCGTTCCGGATACCTTGGCGGACGGTACCATCCGGCTGGATCATCGGATCCGACTCAGGACACGTATGCGTCATCAGGTCCGCTTTGAGGCCTTCATGCAGCAACGGAGCGGTGCTTTGGCAGACTCGGACAACGAACTGGGTATGGGCTTGGGTGTCACGTATTCCAACTTGAACCTCTTTGGCGGAGGAGAGGCCTTGACGTTCAACTCCACCGGCAGTGTGTCCGCTGACATTGCCGGTTTAGGCGGCTTTACCTCGGCCCAATGGGAAAACAGTATTGGGCTATCCTACCCCTACCTGACCTTTCCTCTGGGGCGATTCGACAGGCTGTCCTCGCTCTACGATGCCCGAAGTCAGATCACGCTGTCGCTGTTGGCAGCGCGACGGGATGCCTTGCGACTGACATTGAGGGGACGTGGTGGTGCCCGGTATCGGTTCGAGTTACGCCACTCCGAAAGCTTGGCATCGATCGTGGATTTGGTGGATCTGAGCGTAACCAACCCGGACACGCTGATTGGCTTCCAGGAGATTTTCCTAGATGATATACTGACCACCGTTGACGACCCGGTACAGCAGGCGCAAATCGTCGAGGACTACACGCGACCTCAGTTCAACAGTGCTCTTCGGTATACGCTGCGCAGCAACGCCGTGGATCCATTCCGGCGGGATCGAGGCCATTATAGGGAGGCGTCCATCGAATTGGGAGGCAATGTAGGACGGTTACTGGACGGGGCGGTGTTTACCCCCGGTACCATCGAGGGCACCATTCCTGGTTTCGGGGTCTTCAGCGGCAGCGGTCAAAATCGGGGAATGCTATACCGGCAATACGTTCGATTCTCGGCCGAGGTGCGGCGGTACGTCCCGCTCTCCGAACGGGCTACATTTGCCTGGAAGGCCCTCGTCGGCATAGCTCATCCAACGGGATCATCGGATGTGGTACCGTTTGACCGGCGCTTTTACAGCGGAGGGGCCAACTCTGTGCGCGCTTGGCGACTCCGGGAACTGGGACCTGGTGCAGCGCGATTCACATCCGCATCGGATTCGCTGGTCAGCGGCGAAGGTGCCAACATCCTCGGTGGCGACATCAAGCTTGAGGCTTCGGCCGAACTGAGAGCCATTGCCCTGAAACGAACGCTCAGTGCCGATTGGATCATCGCCCTGTTTGCTGACGCGGGTAATGTGTGGCTCGGTCCACGCAATCCGGGTACGGATGATGGTCGGTTTCATGTGGACTCGTTTGCGGGCGAACTGGGCATCGGGGCCGGTTTCGGGCTGCGCCTGGCATGGGACTATTTGATCGTACGTCTGGATGCGGCGTACAAAGTCCATGACCCCCGTCGACCCAGCCGTCTTTTTCCTGATCGCTTCCGGGACCCCATTCTTCAGTTCGGTATCGGACATACTTTCTGAACGAGCGGCCCCGTTACATCTCACCTCGAACTCCCCATTTCGTGAAAAAAGGCTCCATACTGACACTGGACATCGAGAAGTTTGCCGATAAGGGCAAGTCACTGACCCGCCTTGACGGCTATGTCGTCTTCGTACCCGGTGCCGTGCCCGGAGACCGGGTCAAGGCCCGCGTGTATCGAAAGCGGAAGAAATTTGCCGAAGCTGCATTGATTGAGGTGCTGGCGCCCTCCCCCCTCCGCACCGAGCCGACCTGTTCCTACTTCGGCACCTGCGGTGGGTGTAAGTGGCAGCACGTGGACTACCAGGCCCAACTCGATGCCAAGACCCAGTCGGTCAGGGAGTCGTTCGAGCATGCCGGCGGCCGTTCCGACGTAACGGTTCATCCCGCCTTGGGCGCTGAGGACCGCTACTACTACCGGAACAAGATGGAATTCAGCTTCAGTGCCGGTCGCTGGCTGACGCCGGACGAAATCTCCTCCGGTAAGGATTTCAATACGTCGTTCGCCCTCGGTCTGCATGTGCCCGGCAACTTTGCCAAGGTCCTGGATCTGCATGAGTGCCACCTGCAGTCAGCGTGGAGTGCCTCCTTCGTCAATGCGGTACGTACGTTCTGTCTGGAAAACGAGTGGTCTGCCTGGCATCCACGCAAGCACACCGGGTATCTGCGGCACCTCGTTATCCGGCAGGCGGCTAACACCGAGGAAATCATGGTCAACCTCGTAACCAGTCATCACGACGCGGATCGGATGGCGGCAATGAGTACCTGGATTCAGGAGACAGCACCGCAGGTGACCACCTTCATCAACACCATCAACTCTGGGGTTGCGCAGACGGCGTTCGGCGAGGCGATGCACACGGTATTCGGCCCGGGTCTTATCCACGACCGTATCGGAGACCACACGTTCGAAATAGCCCCGAATGCCTTTTTCCAGACCAACACACGACAAGCAGAGACGCTGTACCGGGTGGCAGCCGAGTACGCGGCGTTGACCCCCGATGATCTCGTGTATGATCTGTATTGCGGCGCCGGCACCATTTCCCTGTACGTGGCGCCCAAGGTAAAGCAGGTCATTGGCGTGGAATTGGTAGAGGAGGCCGTGCAGAATGCCCGGCGCAATGCTGCTGCCAACGGGATTTCCAACGTGACGTTTGAGACAGGGGACATGATGACGCTCTTCAACGAGGAATTCATCGCGTGCAACGGCAAACCCGATGTCCTGATTGTAGATCCTCCGAGGGCCGGACTCCACCCGAAAGTGGTGCGCCAGATCGGGGAATTGGCTCCCGAGCGCTTTATCTACGTGTCCTGCAACCCGCACTCCCAGGCCAAGGACCTTTCCTATCTGACGGACACGTTCGAAGTGGTGCAGGTGCAGCCGGTCGACCTTTTCCCGCACACCCACCACATCGAGTCTGTCGCACAGCTCAGGCTGCGAAAGTAATGACTGGCGCCTCCCGAACAGGATCCGATACGGCGTACGATTGGCACGGACGCACTGTCTTCGTAACGGGGGGCACGGGATTTGTCGGATCGCACCTCGTGGAAGAACTCCTCAGACGTGGTGCCCGCGTGCGTTGCCTTGTTCGCACCGATCCCAAGTGGCTGGATTGC
>JAAZVD010000151.1 GCA_018623785.1 Bacteroidota bacterium
ATACGGAACTACAGATCGCTTTCTGGAGCTCTTTGGGCTGAACACGCTGGAGGAGCTACCCAATCTCAGGGAGCTCGAATCCATCCTGGACGATCCGGCTTTCCAAAAGGAAAAGGCGAAAATGCTAATGACGACCGCTGTGCAGCTTCCTTTGACGTCGGTAACGGATGAGCCGTCAGGAGATTCACGCGTGGAAGGAGATTTGACGGAGGCCGAACCTGAGGGCAGCCAGAACGTTGGGCCGACATCAGAAAAGAACCCACAGGATGACAAAGAGACCGAATAATAGGCGCCGTGGAGACCATGGTCGTTCTCGCAAGACATCGCCGCATCGGTCTGCCCGGCAAGCGACGGAGTCAAGCCCGGTCCTGACTATGCAGGAGCCAGTACGCTTGAATCGGTTTATCGCGAGCACTGGTACCTGCTCCAGAAGGGAAGCCGACGACCTGATTGCTCAGGGGCTTGTCAAGGTTAACGGCGACGTGGTAACCCAAATGGGTTCCAAGGTATCTCGCACCGACAGAGTGGAGGTCAACGGTAGGCGTGTCGTCCCGGCGGACAGGGAGTACATCCTCCTCAACAAGCCGAAGGATACAATTACTACGACCGATGATGAGAAAGGGCGCACCTCTGTAATCGACCTCTTACCGGCGGATGAGTTTAGTGCGTCAGGCCTCTTTCCCGTGGGTCGATTGGATCGTCACACCACAGGGGCTTTGCTGCTGACCAACGACGGAGATCTGGCCCACCGCCTCATGCACCCGAGTTACGGTGTGTTTAAACAATACTTGGTCCACACGGAGAAACCGATAGAGGAGCAGGAGTTGGTACAGCTCGGGCGCGGAATCGAACTCGAAGATGGCGTGGCCAAGGCAGACCGCGTTTCGTACCTCGAAGGCGATCAGCATGTACTTGTCATGGCCATACACGAAGGCCGCAATCGCCAGGTCAGGCGCATGATTGAGGCATTGGGCAATACGGTCACATCGCTGGATCGGGTTCGTTACGCCGGCCTTACTACGCGCGGAATCCGCAAGGGTAAATGGCGTCGCCTTTCCCGCAAAGAAGTGTCCACCTTGTACCGTCAGGTTAAGCTGTAAACCCACGAATTCTCCAACCCAAACGTTTGTCTGCCATGCAGTCGATGGATTCAACTTTGAACAGTGACAAGTTCCGCGGTGAAGGTCTGACCTACGACGACGTATTGCTGGTTCCGGCGCGGTCAAGTGTCATGCCCCGTGATGTATCCACGGCTACGAGACTGACCCAACGTATCCAGCTCAACGTCCCTCTCATGTCTGCCGCTATGGATACCGTTACCGAATCAGACATGGCCATTGCCATGGCTCGGGAGGGCGGTGTCGGAGTCTTGCACAAAAACATGTCGATAGAGCAGCAGGCGGCCGAGGTTCGGAGGGTCAAACGTTCCGAAAGTGGGATGATCCTGGACCCCATCACGCTAAACGCTGATAATACGGTTGCGGACGCCCGTGCCATGATGGCGCGCTACTCCATTGGTGGCATACCAGTGGTATCCGAAGATGGTATCCTCGAAGGTATCGTCACGAACAGGGACCTGCGCTTCCAGTTGGATGGAGCGGAGATGCTTCGGGACATCATGACGAAGGTACCGCTCATTACAGCGCCCAAAGGCACCACCTTGGAAGAGGCTGAGGCTCTCCTGCAAGCAAATAAGATTGAGAAACTGCCTGTTGTTGATGATGCCGGTCATTTGAGCGGCTTGATTACCTTCAAGGATATCCAGAAGAAGAAGCAGTTTCCGTTGGCATGCAAAGATGAACATGGTCGTCTTCGTGTCGGCGCCGCAGTAGGCGTCACTGCAGATGCACTGGATCGTGTAGAGGCATTGGTTGCTGCGGGTGTCGACTTCATAACAGTAGATACTGCCCATGGCCACAGCGAAGGCGTTCTTGCAGCTGTACGTAGGGTGAAGGATGCCTATCCTGAGCTCGACGTCATAGCTGGTAACGTAGCGACAGCAGAAGCCACCCTGGATCTTATCGAGGCAGGTGCCGATTGCGTGAAGGTCGGCATCGGGCCTGGTTCTATTTGCACAACCCGCATTGTTGCCGGTGTGGGCGTGCCGCAGCTATCGGCTGTCTTGGAGTGTGCCCAGGCGGCTGCCACTAAAGGAATTCCCATCATTGCCGACGGCGGTATCAAACAGACCGGCGAAATTCCGAAAGCCTTGGCGGCAGGCGCACAGAGCGTCATGATAGGAGGGATGTTTGCTCGCGTTGAAGAAAGTCCGGGAGAAACCATTCTCCTGGAAGGTCGCAAGTACAAGAGCTATCGAGGAATGGGTTCATTGGGTGCCATGCAAGCTGGCAGCAAGGACCGGTATTTCCAGGACGTGGAGGACGACATCAAAAAACTCGTCCCAGAGGGTATTGAAGGCCGCGTGCCGTACAGCGGGACTCTCCATGAGGTAGTGTATCAAATGATGGGTGGTTTGCGCAGTGCCATGGGTTATTGTGGATGCGCGTCGGTGGATGAACTACGTACGAAAGCACAGTTTGTCCGGATTTCTGCGTCATCCTTCGTAGAAAGCCACCCACATAACATCGCTATCACCAAAGAAGCGCCGAACTATTCTACTCGGAGTTGACCCCGGATGGATTCCGGTTTTTCAGAGCGTCGTAACCGACTCCGCCAGGCAGCAGACCTGCGTGCCGGTCAGGCTATTCTGATATCACACCTGCCCGATGTTAGGTGGGCCACCGGATTTACTGGGTCTAATGGTTGTCTTTTCCTTTCGACTGAGGTAGACCTTCTGGTCACGGATGGCCGTTACGCTGATCAAGTCCGTCTGGAATGTCCTGGCCTTGAAGCGTATATCGTTTCCGGTCCCGTTGAGTATGCGGTAGCCGCAACGCTGAAGAAAAGGGATTGTAAGTCGATCTTCCTGCAGAAAAGTCATATCACGTGGGAGGCCGTTGGTCGATTGCGTGATGCACTGGAAGGAAAGGTGGCGGTGGGCGCTCGAGATCCCATGCCGGGTCTGAGAGCCGTAAAGTCGGATGATGAGGTGGATGCCATACGCCGAGCACTGGCGATAAGTGAGCAGGTCTTCGAGGATGTACTCCCGCTGTTGAGGGATGGTATCACGGAGGTGGAGGTTGCAGCCGAAATTGATCATCGCCATCGCATGCTCGGGGCTACAGGACCTGCCTTTGACACCATTGTGGCTTTTTCGGAACATGCTGCGCTTCCTCATGCCAGACCGGGTCATCGCACGCTGAAGAAGGGAGACATTGTCCTGATGGACTTCGGCGGCGTTGTCGATGGATACCATTCCGATATTTCCCGGACGGTTACCTTCGGTCGGACGGACAAGCTCTTTCTGGAAGCGTACGAAGCCGTTCGAAGTGCACTCTCGAAGTCAACCGATGCTGCCATTGCCGGCATCACTGGAGATCGGCTGGATGGCGTTGCCCGTCATGTGTTGACGGAGCACGGTTTCGGTTCCGCGTTTTCCCACAGCCTCGGACACGGTGTGGGCCTGGAAATCCATGAGTCTCCATCGGTTTCGAGCAGAAACACAGATCCATTGCCAGGCGGTTGTATCATCACGCTTGAGCCAGGCGTCTACCTGCCCGGCGAATTCGGCATCCGGGTCGAGAATATGGCCCGGTTGGATGTAGGAGGTAGCACAATTCTGAACACCATTGGCACCGACCTGATCAGACTATGAACAAGACCGTCCCGTTCGTTCCCTACGCCCATCCTGTCGATGTCTCCGATGAGGAGATAGGGAACCGTGCACGAACATTTTACAATCTGCTGAATGGGCGGCGCACGGTCCGAGATTTTTCCGATCGGCCCGTTTCAAGAGAGGTCATCGAGACCTGCATTCGAGCGGCAGGAACCGCACCTTCCGGTGCCCACAAGCAACCGTGGCACTTTGTCGCCGTCTCCGAACCGGAAATCAAACGTGCCATTCGGGAGGCCGCCGAGGCAGAGGAGAGAGCATTCTATGGTGGAAAGGCAGGCGATGAGTGGCTGGAAGCCTTGCAACCTTTCGGAACGGATGCAAACAAGCCGTTCCTCGAAACAGCGCCGTGGCTTATTGCCATCTTTGCGCGCAACTTTGACTTGGAGGAAGACGGATCTCGTTCAAAGAATTATTACGTACCTGAGTCCGTGGGTATCGCATCAGGGATGTTGATTACGGCACTGCATCAGTCTGGCCTGAGTACACTGACCCATACACCGAGTCCCATGGGGTTTCTGAATACTGTTCTGGGGCGCCCCGCAAATGAACGGGCGGTCATATTACTGGTGGTCGGTCACGCCTCGGAGGGTGCCCGGGTGCCGGCTATAGAGCGTAAGACATTGGATGCGATAGCCTCCTTCAAATGACAAGGAATGTGGCCATACCGGCAGAAAGGCGCGGTCACGTCGTACTCGTGGCCTATTACTTCCCGCCGCTGGGTGGCTCGGGTGTTCAGCGTGTTGCAAAGTGGGCCAAGTATCTTCCTCAATGTGGCTGGGATGTAACTGTCCTGACGGTTGAACCCGGTGCGTACCTCGCCTTCGATGAGTCCCTCCTCGAAGAGGTCATCAGTGCTGGAGTCAACATTGTCAGGACACGCACCTTGGATCCAACCAGAACCCGTAGGGGTAACCGCGCGGTGCGGCGGCTTTCTGAACGGAAGCGCAAGCTTCTGACCTGGATTACGGGTTTTTTCTTCCTGCCCGACAACAAACGCGGTTGGCGAGGCAAAGCCCGTTCTGCGTTCAATCTGGTTACGGAAAGGGGTCCCGTTGACGTAGTACTTTCAAGCGCTCCCCCATATACCGCCTTGATGGTAGGGGACGAGTTAGCTGGTCATCTGGGTGTGCCCCACGTTGTGGATTACAGAGATGATTGGGTTGGCAATCCGAGACATCGCTACCCGACCG
>JAAZVD010000152.1 GCA_018623785.1 Bacteroidota bacterium
CAGACCATCCTCGATGTGGAAGAGGATCTGGCTCGGTACCGGTTGAACGAGGCTGTCGGCAAGATCTACATCCTTTTCTGGGGCGATTATTGCGACTGGTACCTGGAGCTCATCAAGCCAACGGGCGGCACCAAAATGGACGAGGAGACGATTGCTCTGGCCGTCGAGCTCTTCGAAACCATGCTGCAGCTCTTGCATCCGTTCATGCCGTTCATCACGGAGGAGCTCTGGACGCATGTTCGCCCCCGTGAAGAGGGCGACATCTGCATGACCAGCGCGTGGCCCGCATCCAACCCGGACGACATGGACGCAGAACTGGCCGGTCACTTTGCCACGATGCAGGACCTGATCTCTGGCATCCGCAACGTCCGTGCCCAATACGCCGTGTCTCCGAGCCAAGACATTGCCGCCGTGCTTCAGCTGGAGCCCAGCTTGGTCGAGCCGGTCGAGAGCCATAGGGAGTACTTCGCCAAGTTGGCCCGCGTTAATGACCTGACGGTGCAGACCGAAGGATCCCGCCCGGCCGCATCGGCCTCCGTGGTCGTGGGCCGCAACCAGGTGTTCGTCCCGCTCAAGGGCATGATTGACCTTGATGTGGAGCGCGAGCGCCTGCAAAAAGACATTGACGAGAAGGTCCGTTTCCACAAGAGCATCCAGGGCAAGCTTTCGAACGAACAGTTCGTTTCGCGCGCTCCGGAAGCCGTGGTCCAGAAGGAGCGCGACAAACTGGTTGAGGTCGAGGCTGAAATCAAACGCCTGCAGGCATCGCTGGACGAGTTGGTTTAAGGCGATTCACCGCGCTGGCGGTCTCCGAAGTAGTAGCCGATTTGGAAATCGTCGGTGGATTACGTTCCATTAGGCATGAAAAGACTCCTGCTGGCTGTACTGTTGACGCTTCTCGCGCCATCATCGTTGGTGGTTGCCCAAGAGACGGATTCCGTGGCTGTCGATTCCGATTGGCAGACCTACACGGAGCTTCTCCTGAAGGATGGCACTCGGTTGGTGGGACATGTGGTGTCTCGCACCGACGACGCCATTGAATTCGAAACGGTCTCGGGTAAGCGCTACACGTTGTCTGCTGAAGAGATCGAGGAAGAAAAGCGAATCATTGGTCGTATTGAGCAGGGTACGCTCTACGTAGCGGATCCGAATATATCCCGTACTTTTTTCGCTCCGACCGGGCGCACAGTGCCCAAAAAGACGGGTTATGTTGCCTTCAAGCAATTGTTTTTCGTCAGCGTTGGTTACGGAGTGGGTTCACGCCTGACCCTCTCGGGCGGCTCGTCCATTTTCCCTGGAGTAGATCGGCAGTTGGTATGGGTGGCTCCAAAGATGACCGTCTACAATGAAGGCCCATTATCGGTGGCCACGGGAGCGTTGGTTGTCTCACTGGCCGGATCTACCGATGCCGGTGGCATTGCTTTTGGAGTAGCAACGTTGGGGGATAGGGACAAGTCAGTAACGCTTGGGAGCGGATTCTTTTTTGGCAACGGGTCCATTCATAGTACCCCGGTTGTCCTTCTGTCCGGCGAAATGTCGCTCGGCAAGAAGAGAAGGCTGATGATGGAGAATTACATGATGCCAGGCTTATCGTCGAGCATCTTGACGAGTCTGGGTATTCGAACCATAATCACCCCGCGTTTTACACTGGATTTCGCAGGTTTGACCGTACTTGAGGCAGGGGGAGGAGTGATTGTGCCGTGGCTGGGGATTTCTCGCCGGTTCTAGCTCTTTCAGTCTTTTATTGAGGGGTGGACGCTCACACATGGGTTTTCTCCTGAGGTGATGGTACCCCTTATGTCTCATCCTGTGTACCTTAGCCTCAGAAAGTCCCCTAATTCAGAGTTGATTCCAACTGAATCCGGATTCCAATGCTGTCTCGTCGCCGTTTTCTCCGTCGTGCGTCTGCTCCGGTAGCCGCCTCCTTTGCCGCTCCTTTCTTCAATCCGGCCAACCTGGGTGATTTCTTTGAGCACCTGGCCTCGGATACCCGCGCCCCCGAAATCGTGGCCCGGGACGAATCTTTCTGGTACGAAGTGCAGCAGGCATTCACGGTCGATCGCTCTCTGGTCAATTTGAACAACGGCGGTGTCAGCCCGGCCCCGGCCATCGTGCAGCAGGCCATGAAGGCGCACCTGGACTACATGAACCAGGCACCCGTTTACACCATGTGGCAGGTGCTGCAGCCGCAAGCCGAGGGCGTGCGTCAGCGCTTGGCCCGTGAGTTCGGCGCTTCCTCCGAGGAGATAGCTATTACCCGCAATGCCTCTGAAGGGCTTCAGATCTGCCAGAACGGCATGGATTTCGAGCCCGGAGACGAAGTGCTGACCACGACCCAGGACTATGGGCGCATGATCAACACCTTCAAGCAGCGTGAGCGTCGCGACGGTATTGTGCTCAAGCAATTCCCGCTGCCCATTCCGGCCGAGGATCCCGACGAAATCGTCCGGCTGTTCGAAGCGAACATTACGCCGAAGACGAAAGCCATCCTGATGTGCCATATCATCAACATTACGGGTCAGATCCTGCCGGTCAAGGGCGTGGTTCAGATGGCGCGCAAATACGGCATTCCCGTTATCGTGGACGGTGCCCATTCGTTCGCCCACTTCGAATTCAAGCACGAAGATCTGGATTGCGATTACTTTGCCACCAGCCTTCACAAGTGGCTCCTGGCGCCCATTGGCACGGGCATGCTCTACGTGCGCAAGGACAAGATCAAGGACCTTTGGCCCATGCAGGCGGCCACGGCCGCTAAGGATGAGGACATCCGCAAGTTCGAGGAGATCGGAACGCATCCCGAAGCCAATCAGATTGCCATTTCCGAAGCCCTAACCTTCCATCAGGGCATCGGCGCGGCGCGCAAGGAAGCAAGGCTTCGCTACCTGAGGGACTACTGGGCTACGCGCCTCCTTGAGCATGACCGCATTTATTTGAATACGAGTCTCAAGCCGGACTTCTCCTGCTGCATCGGCAACGTCGGCATCCGCGGCATCGATACCTCGCTCGTGGGCAAATACATGTGGGATGAGCACCGCATTATCATCACCCCCATCAAGCACCCCGAATTCGAAGGCGCGCGCGTTACGGCCAACGTCTACACGACGATCGAGGAGCTGGACCGCTTCTGCGATGCCATGGAGCACCTGGCCAACCACGGATTGCCGTCGAAGTATTTGGCCGAAGGTTGATCGGGCGATATGTGGAGCGGGTTTCGGCGCAGATGGGCTAGAATCACACATCACCGACTGTCCGGTTACCCCTTACCCCACGGCACCGGGAAGAGCACCGGGGTGCGGCGTTTGTAGGCTTGATAGGCGTCCTGACCGCCCCATTTCTCATCGGCACGCTGCTCGAGGAGCGGCACGCCTGAGACGAAGCGCAGCAGCCAGTAGACGAAGGCGGGCGTGATGAGGATGATCCACTGCCAGCCGCTTACAACGGGGGCTGCCATGACGGTTATGCCTGTCCAGAGCAAGATCTCGCCGACGTAATTGGGATGGCGGGACATTCGCCAGAGCCCCGACTCAATGAATCGCGATCCGTCTGGATACTGCCTGCGGAAGCGTCGTTTCTGTTCGTCCGCCACGACCTCCAAGGCTAAGCCTAGGATCCACAGGCCCAGTCCTGTCCAGAACAACGCGGACCCGGCGGCGTCGGGGGCAGCTTCGAGGCGGACAAGCACAGGAAGCAGACACAAAAAGGCCCACAGACCCTGCATGACCCACGCGTTCAAGAACCGAACAGGATCCGGCTTGATGGCATCAAACCGGCCATCCTTGCCCTGTCGATGAATCCGACCCACGAGGAACCACGCCATGCGGCTGCTCCAAAGCACGACGCAGGCCAGCATGAACCAGCCGGAAGCGCCGGGATCGGTCATCCATCCAACCAGCAGTGCACTCGAAATAAACGACGTGCTCCCGATCAGATCGTAGAAACGCTCCGTCTGCTTCAGGTAAGCCGGAATCCAGGCGAGGAGATTGAGCAGGAGGACCCAGCCCAGCACCAACAAGGAGAGCGAGCCGCCGGCCCATGCAACCCCGGCTCCGAGGAGCATCAGGGCAGGGGAAGCCAGTCGGACCGACCAGCGGGATGTGTTGGGTTTTGCGGTTGAAGACATGGGCCGGTTGCTTGGTCCGAAATGATTCGTCCGGGAAGACGTTTCAAGGTACGCATTCCTTGTGTAGGCACCCGCCGCGTCTGTATATAGCAGACATAGCAACAGCCCGAATGGATCCATGAATAATCCCGTCAACCAGCTGGGCAAACTGACCCGCACGCTACTGCGTCCGGCCACGCGCGTTACCCATATCAAACGCTCCCGGATTGGCGCGCCTCCCGGGTCCTTGGAGTACACCGGCGTGGAGCGGGAAGAGCCCATCAGTCTGACGCTGATCGACTACAAGGAGGATTTTTTTGAGGAGATAAAGGGCATCGACTCGTCCTGGAAAGAACGCGTCCCGTCCGAGCAGTATTTCTCGTGGCTGGATGTATCGGGGGTACACGACGTAGCCATCATTGAGGAGATAGGTACCCACTTGGGCCTACACCCCTTGATCATGGAAGACATCATCCACCCCCATCAACGGCCCAAATTCGAACCCTTTGACGACCAACTCTACATCGTTCTCAGGATGCTGCACACGAAAGACGACGGCAGCGTGCAGGAAGAACAGATTTCCATTGTGTTGGCCAACAATTTTATTCTCTCGTTTCAACAGGAGCCAGGCGATGTATTCGATCCAGTTCGGCAGCGATTGCGCATGGGCAAAGGCGTCATCCGCAAGCAGGGCCCTGACTATCTGGCCTACGCGCTCATCGACCTGATTGTCGATTACTATTTCGTACTCCTTGAACGAATTGGGGGCCACGTCCAGGAGCTCGAAATGGACGTGATGGATAATCCCTCCAAGGATACCA
>JAAZVD010000153.1 GCA_018623785.1 Bacteroidota bacterium
CGCTATTACGTGCCAAACCGCGCCAGGTTGTTTCCCTATCCGGGAGATTGAATCCCTTGCATGATTTGCCCGTCAAACCGCTATCAGCCAACGATGGAGCGGTCGGTTTTCTACATCTATTTGAATACCGCCTGGAGGAACTTGCGGAAACCGCTTGGGAAACCGCCTGGAAACACGCGCGGACACCGCCTGATAAACCTCCGGGAAATCCGGTACCAAGTACACCGACCACAGGATTCCATTTCGTAACGCCCTTTGCAGCCATGAACACGACACAGCACGCTCTGGAGACCGTATCCCGGCGCTTCCGAGACACGTTCAGGGGAATTCCAGCATCGCGGGCCTACGCGCCGGGCCGCCTCGAAGTGATCGGTAACCATACCGATTACAACGGCGGAATGGTAGTAGGCGCCGCCATTGACCAAGGCACGGCTGTTGCCACACGGCAACGGGACGACGGACGGATCCGGTTGATCAGTGACGCATGCCTGGAGGATTCCGTGCTGGAAACGTCCATGGACACTTACACCACCGACGGGCTGCCCTCATGGTCTCGGTATCCCTTGGGAGTTATTGACGAGGCGCGCCTGCGGCAGTGGATACCCTCGGGCGCCGGCCTGGACGTAGCCATTCACTCCACGCTTCCCATTGGCGCAGGCCTTTCCAGCAGCGCAGCCCTCGAATTGGCGGTGGCCGGCGCCCTGATCCGTCTTTTTTTCGACCCCGCAAATGCACCGGGCATAGAGACCCTCATAGAAACCGCTCATCGGGCCGAAAACCGATTCGTAGGCATGCCTTGCGGTATCCTGGATCAAACGGTCGTAGGCATGGCCAAGCAGGACCACCTTGTTGTGATTGATGCGGCCTCAGGCCGAGTAGATCACGCAGAGCTACCCCCGGGCATCGGTTTTGCCGTATTCCGCTCCCATATCTCCCATGCGTTGCTGGACACACCCTACGAGGAGCGGCACCGGGAATGCCGCCAAGCGCTTATGGGGCTGCAGCGATTCATACCTGGTATACGTCACCTGGCAGCCGTTCATGAAGCCGATCTGCACGCCTACACAGGAGTGTTGGAAACCCGGGCGGGCTTACGGGCAACCCATGTGGTTCACGAGCAAGCCAGGGTCCACGCATTCCTGCGCGCCATGCGTTGTCTTGACATGGCGACGGCAGGAGCCTCTATGACAGCCTCCCACGAAAGCTCGCGACGCTTATTTGACAACTCGATTCCTGAATTAGACGTCCTGGTAGCCGCAGCCAATCAGCAACAAGATGTCCTCGGTGCTCGACTGACAGGTGGCGGGTGGGGTGGTGCCGTCATTGCGCTGGTACGCGACACCTTTACGGCCGGCCAGGCCGAACATATTTGCGATGCCTACGAGGAACTGTTCCAAGTACGCCCGCATTGGTGGCGGACGACTGCGGCCCAGGGTCTCGTTCATGAGCGGATGCACGCCTGACCAAGAATGCGATCTGCCCTCTCCGAGCATCTTCGGCCCTCTCCAAATACCCTCCTCGAATACCGTCGATAGGTGATCATGACCCCTGCAAACGACGCTCCTCTGGCACCTGGGAAAACTGATGATACCAACCCCACCCCTGCACGGCGCTGGGGCAGGACAGCGCTGGAGTGGGGATTAATCATCGCGCTGCTTGCCTTCCTTCGCTTCACGGATCAGGGTACCGTCGTTCTGGGCTGGATGCAGCAGGGCGTTCTGGCCACGGGCCTGTTTCAGGCCGAGACGGTGTGGGCCGAGGAGGAAGCGGAACCCGCCAGCTATGACCTGACACTGCGCCCGTTGGATGGCGAACCGGTCCACATGGAATCTTTCCGGGGCCGCACCATCTTTTTGAACTTGTGGGCCACTTGGTGCGCTCCCTGCCTGGCCGAAATGCCCTATATCCAAAAGCTATATGAGGACCTTGGCGACGAAGGTATCGCCTTCATAACGATTTCCACGGATGACGATGTCGATGTAGCACGACGATTCGTTCAGGAGAAAGAGTATACGTTCCCGGTGTACCGTGTGGTTGGGCCGATGCCCCCTCTCTATCGCAGTCCCACCCTGCCGACGACCTGGGTCATATCTCCCGACGGCAAGCTGGCTACCGTACACGCCGGCATGGCCAACTACAACACCCGTGGGTTCAAGCGCTTCCTCCGCTCACTTTCCGAGATCGAAACTCCGTGACACACCTTACTTGCGCAGATAGGCATCCGTGCCATCCAGCCAGTCCTGTCGTGGCGGACTGAAAATGTCCACGTCGAGTGTATCCTCAAGCGCCTCAGCCTTGTGCCACACATTCGAAGGAATGTGAAGTACCTGCCCTTCGTGGACATCGACCACCTTGCCTTCATCCTCTCCGATCCAGAATCGAAGCGTGCCCTTCAGGATGTAGGTAATCTGCTCATTAACATGCTGGTGTTTTGGCACGACCGCTCCTTTGTCCAGATAGACGTGAGCCAGCATGGCTTGGCTGCCCGAGACCAGCTTCCGGCCAATGCTAGGCGATAATTTTTCGAGGGGAATATCGTCCCAGGAAACGAGGGTAACGTCGCTGGATGAGGAATAGTCAGGCATGGAAGTATCGGATTAAGGGGAAGGGGACTAGAACCAAAGGTAAGGCATGGGTTGTCTTACGGGAATGCCTGATACTTGATGCCTAGCCGTCGATTTGGATGAACCTTGGTCAATGACGTTTGCGATCGAACGTGCCAAACGTGAAATTTACCACGTATGTTCGAAAGCACCGTGCCATCTACCACCGCCGTCACAACCCCGAGGAATTGATTTCAGGTCATCGAATTGGACGGGTCCTCCACGGGGTAGGTAGCTACTCGCTGTTCATGGCCAAAGGGCTCGGGGCAACGCGAGAAAGTCTGCGTCACTCGCCTATCATCTTCCGACAGATGGTACAGCTGGGAGTAAACTCCACTCCTGTTGTCATCATGGCATCAGTGTTCGCAGGCGTTGTATTCACTCTCCAAACAGCCTATCAGCTGGAAGGCTCTTTCCTGCCACCGGACACCATTGGTGCTGTTGTCGTCCCTACGCTGATCCTGGAGATGGCAGCGCTGACCCCGGGACTCGTACTGGCTTCACGGATCGGAGCGAGTATTGCCGCGGAGTTGGGCACCATGAAAGTAACAGAACAGGTGGATGCGCTGGAGGCTATGGGTCTCAACTCGATTGCCTATTTAGTCATCCCTCGCATCTTGGCAGGAATTGTAATGTTTCCCTGCATGTATGTAGCCAGCGCCATGATTTCCATTGCCGGCGGGGCCATCGGAGGCGAAGTCATGGGATACCTGTCTGTGGAGACCTTCATCCTGGGCGCCAAGACCTGGTTTATCCCGTTTGATGCCTTATTCGGGCTCTCAAAATCGCTGGTTTTTGGATTCCTGATTACTTCCATTGCCTGTTGGAAAGGACTGACGACCGCCGGAGGCGCCGACGGAGTCGGCAAGGCCACCACGGATGCCGTTGTTATCGCCTGCGTCAACATCTTGATTGCAGATTATGTAATGGCGGAGGTCATCCTGTAGCACGAAAGCTTCCTGCTCCACAGGAAGGGCCATACGCCGTATCATGCGCAGCGCCGATGGGTATGACCTGAGCGCGTTTCCTCCCGACTTCCATTCTGTGCGGAACGAACCCAACACATCATCCGGTGACCAACGTGACGAGACCAGCCAGGGTCTCGGTACATTTGGCGGCGTTTTTACCCCCTCCATACTGACCATCCTCGGGGTAATCATGTACCTGCGCTTCGGATGGGTAGTAGGTAACGTAGGGTTGCTGGGGACGCTGGTCATCGTGACACTCTCCACCGGGATAACCTTCCTGACCGGTCTCTCGATTGCTTCGATTGCCACCGATCAGCGGGTTCGTACGGGGGGTGCCTATTACATGATCTCTCGATCCCTCGGTATCGAGGCCGGTGGTGCGGTCGGCATCCCACTCTACCTGGCCCAGGCCCTGTCCGTGGCGCTCTACACGATCGGTTTTGCAGAAAGCGTGGTCCGGGTCTTCCCTGCTCTGGACGAAAGGATAGTAGCACTTGCCACAACGGCAGCCGTGACCATCCTTGCCCTGAAATCGGCCAAAGCTGCTATCAAGGCCCAATTCGTAATCATGGGGGCCATCGGGATATCGCTCTTGTCCCTGCTCTTCGGCTCTCCGGTAGACCCTGTCTCCATGCCCGCACAGCCAGAAGACACAGCAAGCTTCTGGGTGGTCTTTGCCGTTTTTTTCCCTGCCGTCACGGGGATCATGGCAGGTGTCAATATGTCCGGGGACCTGAAGGACCCGGGCCGCAGTATCCCGTATGGCACACTGGCGGCGATTGGTGTCGGGTACCTCATCTACATGGTCATACCATTTGTGCTTGTTAGCCGAGCCTCCGTCGGAGATCTACTTGGTGATCCACTTATCATGCGACGGATTGCATTCTGGGGCGATGCCATCATCATGGGTGTCTGGGGCGCTACCCTTTCTTCGGCAGTAGGCTCCATTCTCGGGGCGCCCCGGGTACTTCAGGCATTGGCCAGAGATGGTGTTCTGCCTCCCATGCTGCACTTTCTGGGTCAAGGATCGGGAGACGAGGACACGCCGAGGATCGGCACGGCCTTCACCTTTGCCCTGGCTGCCATCACGGTCCTTGTTGCCGACCTGAATATCGTAGCGCCCATTCTGACCATGTTCTTCCTGACCACCTACGGGGTGCTCAACATCACGGCTGGCCTGGAGCGATTCCTAGGCAACCCGTCGTTCCGGCCCAAATTCCGCGTCCACTGGATGTTCTCTCTGATCGGAGCCGTCGGATGCACTATCGTGATGTTCCTGATCAACGCGGCGGCTACGGGAGCTGCTATCACCATTGTACTCGTCATCTATTTCTGGTTGGAGCGGCA
>JAAZVD010000154.1 GCA_018623785.1 Bacteroidota bacterium
ATTCCAGGAAGGCTCATGGGACGGGAGATTGGCGTGGAAGCTTTCGAGTTTGCCGAGCGATTCATAACCGGGATGGCGACCGACGTGAAAAGACCGCCAATGCCTTCCCGGACTCCGGTCTTTGCCGCCTACCCCAATCCGATCCGGGCCGGTCAGCGCTTGACGGTGCAGGCGTCTACGGCGGGTTCCTACCAGTTGGTCGATGCTCTGGGGCGCACGGTGCGCACAGCCGTACTGAACGAAGGACAAAACGGTATGGAGACGACGGGATTGGCTCCGGGCATGTATTTCCTTCGCCTGATGGACCAACCGGCTACGCTCGGTGCGGCCGTCCTGATTACCCGATAGCTCTGTGTTCCAGAGCAGCGATGACCACCTGGATTAGGAGGTTTCATCAGGGCCGGAGGGTTCGAAATAAAGCTCCATGAGCCGACGTGGAATCGCAGCCGGCCGCCCCGTCTCCCGATTCAGGCAGACCCACTGCGTCTGTCCAGAGGCCAGCAGCATGTTATCCCGGGTCCGGCGGAACTCGTACCTGCGGATCGAGGATACCCGCTCGACAGAGTCAACCCACGTCGTAAGCTCGACTTCGTCGTTCTCTACGGCTGGAAGACGATACTCTATGTGATGGGAACGCACCACCCAGGTCAGTCCGGCGGCTACGCTGCGCACATCGGCACCGACAGACTGAGTATGTCGTATGGCCACTTCCTGCATCCAGCGTACATAGACGACGTTGTTGACGTGGCTGTTGACGTCAATCGATTCCCGACCGATGGTAAAGGTCCATGCGAATCTGTTGGGTGTCATGAGGGCGTGGGTGTCTTCCGTTGCATGGATCGGTGTCTGAACCAGAGGACAATACCCCAGAGACTGATCATGATCCAGAAGATCTCAATAATGACGGAAGCCAGATTGAAGTTGTATCGGAGCGATACGAGAATCAGCGCGGCTCCGACCAGATTCATTACCGAGTATGATAAGTGTTCCGGCTTCATGCGACGCAGCTGCACAGCAGCATAGGCCGCAATGATCAGGGCGACGCCAACGCTTCCAATGCCGTCATACCACGCCATGATCAGGCACCTCCTGTCAGGGTAGCCAGAATATCGCCGTGCAGCGCCGGTGTGGCTGCCGTTACCAGGTTAGGTGCATGAACCAGGTTATCCGTGTTTCCCGACAGGTCACTCAGGACACCTCCGGCCTCGAGTATGCAGGGGATGAGCGCCGCGTTGTCCCACGGGTTCATTTTTGGATCGACAGCCCCGTCCAGCAGACCACGTGCCACCCAGGCATGCTGCAGGCAATCGCCCACGAAGCGGAATTTGCGCGAGGTCCTTATCAGTGAGGACATTCGCGGTGGCGCAGTGGAATCGAGCGGGTCGATATCCGTGTTGTACAGTCCGGTCGTGGACAGGTAGGCATCCGAGACTCGGGAAACCCCGCGCGATACGCCCACGCGTTCCAGATCCCCCATCCGGTTCAGATACCAGCAGCCGCTGCCCATTTCGGCATACACGGTCTCCTTCAGTGCCGGCATGTTGATGACGCCGAGGACGGGGTGTCCATGGCGAAGCAGCGCAACCAGTGTTCCGAAGGTGGGCAGGCCCAGGGCAAACGAGGAGGTTCCATCGATCGGGTCAAGTACCCAGCACCACTCGGCATCAGGACGGATGTCGTCCTGCTCTTCGCCCATGATCCCGTGCATGGGATATCGTAACTCGATCAATTCTCGCATGACCCGCTCCGCTTCGGTATCGGCCTCGGTCACGGGAGAACCGTCGGATTTCGAATGTACATCCACCCGCTGGAAGCGGGGTACGATTTCCAAGGCTGCCGTACCTGCCAGTTCGAGTGCGAACTGCATGAAGACGCTGGGCTTGGGGGTTGTAGGCATTGGGAGCAGGAGGCTGTCAAAAGGGGGGGCGGACGACGCGATGCTTTCAGATGGTCTCTTCCATGATGCGGGTAACAACGGACTGGACTTCGTCAGCAATCGGGGTCAGTCGCGCATCCTCGGACAGCATTTCCAGCATGCTGGAGGGATTAATCATACCTACTTTTGTCTGTCCCTGCTGGGAGTAGATTGACACTCTGCAGGGCAGCGCCATGTTCATTTCAAGGTCTACCCCAAGAACCTCGTTGGCCCAGCCAGGATTGCATATCTCGTAAACCCTGATTTCTTCTTCCTGTGGGAAACCCTTGCCGTCCAGGATACTCTTCAGGTTGTACACGTGCAGGATACCGAAGCCATTTCGGGAAGCGGCCTCTTCAAAATCGCTGGCAGCCTGGTCGACCGTTTTTTTTGAGGTCAAGATGGTTTTCATGGTCTGAACCGGTTTGAAGCTGAAAAAGGTGAATACGAGAGAATGAAAGGTAAACGTCGTTTACGGCCTCAGCCAGCGGGGAAATCCTGACAGGCTTCAAGGAGATACTCGTTGGATGCTCAGAACGTATACCCCGCTGCGACCAATGCCCCTTTTGCATGCTCAGCCTCTCTTGTCCGCACCAGGAAGTAATCGGTGTTATATGTGGAGACGGCAAATATGCTGATCTGCTCACGAGCCAGTACGCTCGAAAGTCGAGCCAGGATGCCAATCTCTCCAAAATCCAGTGTACCGCACACCCTGAAGCATACCCAATCCGGCTCCGCCTGACCGCTGTCCAGCGGAATCTCGCTTGGACAGACGATCGACAACTCATCTTCAGTCCGAGCCATGAACCAGGGCGAAAGGCTGAGGAGACCGGCAGGAATATCCGCGTCGGGCAGAAAGCGGTGTATGGTGAAAGCCTGGGGCAGTAAACGAAGTTCGAGCGCGCGGGGCGTATGCATGAGGGGTATCCGGATGCATTCAGAGCGTCAGGAATTGACGTTTATGATACGACCTTTCCACTGGATCCGACCTTGGGATCGATGCCAGATGGAATCGATCCCAATTCCTACCACAAGGAGGAATGAGACTGGAGCCAGCAGGGTTACACCAAGCGGTTGCCGCGTAACCCGATCCGCAACGAACTTCATGAAGAGCAACGAAAACACCAAGGGCGCATGAATGAAGGGCGCAAGGACGAACATGACCACGTAAAACGAGAGGCCCAGCACGGAGGTTGTCGTGGATCGTCCCAGGATCTCTGCTGTGTTTTTTCGGAAGCCTGCCCACGCTTCGGAAAAATTACCATACATGTGCACTGTCAGGTCTTGCGTGACATCGTCCAGAATGGGAATCAGACCTTTGCTGTGCAGATAGCGCCCGATGCGAACATCCTCGAGAACCTCCTTTCGAGCAAAGAGATGGGGTTCGTGCTTTCGGTAATCCGATTGCATGATCATCCAGCACTGCCCGTTGATACCGGACATGGTCGAGGCGGGCACGTGGCGCCCCATCCACCATGGAATGCAACCCACAATCAGGGCTCCCACCATGGATACGATACTCCGGCCGCCACCTTGAAGCAGCGTCATGCCGGTCAGAACAGTACTCGGTGGGCGTGTTGCAAAGCGTTCGCACATGTGGCGCAGGGCGGCCGGATGCTGAAATGCTGTGTCGGCATCGATGAAAAGAAAAACCTGCCCGCCTGCCTGAAGGGAAAGTTGGTAGCACCCATTGGTTTTGCCAACCCATCCCTGGGGTAGCTCCGTGCCTTTGATGCCCCGGATACGTTCATCGTTAGCGTTTTCGATGATTTCCCATGTCCCGTCGGTTGACTGGTCATCATAGATAATCATCTCGGCATCAGGATGGTCCTGATCCAGGAACGACGTTAGCAGACGCGGCAAATTGTGCTCCTCATTCCGGGCGGGCACCAAAATGGAGACAGAGGGCAGATCGACCGAGGAGCGGGTGCGTCGCCTGAAGCTCAACGTGGCCAGGTTGAGAAGGACATTGACGACCATCACCCCATGCAGCCCCACCAGTGTGTAGATCAGGATATCCATCAGAGGAGCCTTCGCCCCGGCCAAGCTGCATCAGCCGATTCGCCCTGGGAACGCAACCAGGTCCGTAGGTCCAGGACAGTGTTTGCAAAGGCCTCGGCTGCCTGTTCCACACTGACAGCTTCTCCGATGCGCACGAATACGGTAGGTTTTGAATGGGTCAGTGGTTCCACGGCAAGAGCGATCGGGGTAAAGCGGGTCGGAATCTGCGGGTGAACCAGATGCCGGTATCCGTCTCGAATGCGGCGAGGATCGGCATCCACGGTTTCAATGCGACCCTGGGGGAAAATCACGAGGTAGTCTCCGCCTGTGAGCTCGTTGGCAACCGCCTGTTTGAGTTTCCGTGCGGAGGCCAAGGATCCCGGCGTGATTCCTAACGCACCGGCCTTCTTGAACACGGGATTCTGCTTGAGTTGTTCGTCAAGCATGATGGTTACCAGCCGCGCTTGGGGCGCACGCTGCCGCTGAATCATACGGACAATGAACCCATCGAGGCGGCTTACGTGTTGCGGCATGATGACGTGCAGTACTCCTTCGTACTTTTCAAGCCTTCCCTCGACGAGAACCTGATGGGTCCGTCGCTTCACGTAGTGTCGCGTGTAGGGATCAAACCAAAGCCATCGCCGATGGCTGAACGTGATGTGCTGCGTGTCGGTCATGCACTCAGTCCAGCCGGACGTAGAGCCTGACGGGTTCGCTCGTTATCTCGAAGATGGCATCGTCCCAGCGGGGCGGTCCCATGCGGACGCGGGCTTCTTTCGAAAATCCATACGGCTCTTTGAATAGTCCGATGAAGCTTCGGTCCAGTTCTCCATTTCTGTTTTCATCAAGATAGATAGCTGCGCCGTAGATGCCGGAAGGCAGGGATTCGAAGATTACCGTGGTCAGCGTGTCCGTAGCAGGGGCCAGCATTCCATGTACCGGTTGCTCGTCGAGCCAGTTCGATACAGAGGTGTACAACCCCAC
>JAAZVD010000155.1 GCA_018623785.1 Bacteroidota bacterium
CCACCATGGCAGCCAGCGCGGGCGACGCACCGCGCACTCGCATGGCCTCTTCAATGACAGAACGCTCCAATGGATCGAAGCGAATCTGCTGGCATCGGGAAAGGATGGTTGGCAGCAAATGATCGACCCGGTCTGTAAGCAGCAGGAAGACGGACTTCTCTCCTGGTTCTTCCAAGAGCTTGAGAAAGGCATTGGCTCCTTCCTCCCGCATTTTGTCGGCCGCAAGAATGACGGCCACACGATACCGGCCCTCGACGCGATGATAACTCATGGGTCGATGCAGCCATTCCTGAACATTTTCCCGGGAATAGATGATCTGCTTGTTTGACGATCCCGAGGACCCATCCAGACTGGGAAGGGATTGCTGATCAGCCGGCTGATACGGGTCCTCATACAAGAGCTGGACACGTCTTCCTCGCTCCGGATCCTTGGTATCCTTTACGACGGGCATCAGCACATGGATATCCGGATGCACGCCGCGTTCCACTTTTTGACACGAGGGACACTGTCCACACGCGTCACCGGCCGCTGGCTGCTCACACTGAAGAACACGGGCAAAAGCTAGAGCAGCCGCCGCCTTTCCACACCCATCGGGTCCATGGAAAAGATAGGCATGCGCTATGCGTCCCGATGAAAGGGTTCGCTGCAGGGAGGCTCGTACCCGCTCCTGTCCGATGATGGTTTCTAGTGCCATGGCTGTGAGACGGCATGAGGGCGATGCGGATCCCTGGCTCCTGCGGAAACCTTGGGAAGGCCGTTTCCTGCACATGAAATTGGCGCGGATCAGGCACTAGGTGAATACCGGCCGTTGTCGCTGGACATCGGATGCTGTATTTTTGCCCCGCTCTGCCAAAGGTGGTCCTCCCACCCACGGCGGAATGAACGGCGAGGTAGCTCAGCTGGTTAGAGCGTCGGATTCATAACCCGGAGGTCGAGAGTTCAAGTCTCTCTCTCGCCACACCTTTCAAGGCCCCCGGCCCTGCGGCCGGGGGCCTTCCAACGTTCAGCGCGCCGCTTCAGGGCTGTGACACGGAGCCTTCCTGGGCTACCAGGTCATCTTGCACATGACGGGGCATGGACTCGTAGCTGTGGAACGCGGCCCGGTGCAAACCGCGGCCCTGCGTCATGGAGCGCAACGATGTAGAATACCGGTAAAGCTCGGCTTCCGGTACCTGTGCTAAGATCTTCTGGAAGACCCCCTCCACTTCCATGCCCTGGATACGGGCACGGCGGGTATTCATGTCGCCCATCACATCGCCCGTAAAGGATTCCGGGACCAGGACCTCCACGTCGTGAATAGGCTCCAGGAGTACCGGATTGGCTTGACGGAATGCGTCCTGAAAGCAGGTCCGCGCTGCGGACTTGAACGCTGCTTCATTGGAATCCACGGCGTGCATGGAGCCGTCATGGATGACGATGCGCACGTCGCCCACCGGATAGCCGGCAACAGGACCCTTCAGACAGGCTTCCATCACCCCTTTCTGGATGGCTCCGAAAAAGCGACGCATGTCGATCACACCACCGACAATGGCATCAATGAAGTGCACCTTGGATCCCCAGGGGGTTTCCTCGACGTGCTCGCCGCGCACCTTGATGTCAGCCTCCGGCTGATAGTCACCGTTAAGCGGCTCAACGATCATGCTGATATCCGCAAACTGCCCGGCACCACCTGTCTGTTTCTTGTGGCGATATTTGGCCCGGGCACGGGACTGTACGGTTTCTCGATAAGCCACCTTGGGCTTGACGTATTCGATGTCCACACCAAAGCGGCTTTTCAACCGGTACTTGGCAATCTCTAGCTGCATCTCACCTTGCGCGCCCAACACCAGTTGACTCAGATGCTGATCGTGGGTAATGTGCAGCGATGGGTCCTCCTCATGCAATTGATGCAATCCCTGAGCCAGCTTGTCCTCCTCCCCTTCGCGCACCGCCACTACGGCCGTCGTATAGCGCGGCTCCGGGAATTCGATCTCGACCATCACCGTATCGCTTCCCTTTTCGTGGAGCGTATTGTTGGTGTGGGTATTCTTGAGTTTGACAAGCGCGCCTAGATCCCCGGCGTACATCGTATTGACCGGATCCCGATCGTGCCCATTGATGGCATAGACTTGCCCGAGGCGTTCGCTCTCCCCGGTCTGGGCGTTTACAAGGTCCATACCGGGCTTCAGCGTGCCGGAATACACCCGGAAGAAAGAATAGTCCCCCACGTGAGCCTCTGCCATGGTATGATAAATGAGCGCTACGGGTTCACCATTGGAATCCGGCGTAAGGGTACCGCCATCCTGCATTCTGGCAGGCGGCATCTGGGACGGTGTAGGGCACACATTGCCCACGAACTCCATGAGACGTGCCACCCCGATATTCTGCGTCGCCGAGGTCAGGAAGATGGGGAACAGCTGATGTCGGATCATGGCCTCGCGAAGTCCCGAGCGCATTTCTTCTTCGGTCAGGTTGCCCTGTTCGAAATAACGCTCCATAAGACTCTCGTCATTTTCGGCAATGTTCTCAACAAGCTCGTTGTGAAGCTGATTGGCCTCTTCCACATACTGCTCGTCAATCTCTTTATAGGTCATCTTGCCGTCCGCGTCGAACGTGACCTGTTTCATGATGAGCACATCGATGACGGACCGACTGCCTGCACCCCCAGGGAGCTGCACAACCGTGGCGCCACGACCAAAGCGCTCTTTGATCTGGTCCACAAGGTCCCGGAAGTCTGTTTTCTCCCGATCGAGCTGATTGATGACGAACATGGACGGGGTGGACTCCTTGACGGCAGCCCGCCAAGCCAATTCCGTTCCAACCTGTACCCCTTCGGCGGCGTTAATAACGAAGAGCGCCGAATCGACGACGTGTAATGAGGCTGCCACTTCACCCACAAAATCCGGGTATCCGGGGGTGTCGATAACGTTCAGTTTGTTACCCTTGTACTCCACGTGGAGGAGCGAGGCAAAGACCGACATCTGCCGTTCTTTTTCGCTGGGATGGTAATCACTGACCGTCGTCCCTTCGGCTACTGTTCCCGCGCGCTTCAGGGCACCGGTATCGAAGAGCATGGCCTCTGCCAACGTTGTTTTTCCGCTCCCTTGGTGACCAACCAAGGCTACATTCCGGATATGATCGGCATCGTATACTTTCATGGCATGCCTTGTTTGATGGGAAACCTGTTGACACCCTGAAATGCGGGTTCTTCAAGATAATCGGGGCTTTCAGATTGTCAACCCGGATTGGCTGCGGAAGACCTCCCTACACAAGCACGCTATTGACTGCCCCTGATACCGGCCATGAGGGCGGCATGGATATCGTGTGCAGCCGGAACCGCCGCCCCGCTGCGCGATTGGCGAGAGCCATACAGACACACCCGTATGCCCCTTATTCTTTCCATAGAAACCAGTGCCGACGCCTGCTCGGTGTCCTTGATTGGTAACGATTCGGTAGTCAGCATGGAAGCTGATGAACCGCGCATGCATGGTCGAATGCTGGTACCCATGATCGAGCAGATCATGTCGCAGCAGCCGGGCACTCTGGATGCTGTTTGTGTGGATGCAGGCCCAGGGTCCTACACAGGTCTACGGATTGGCGTATCTACGGCCAAGGGCTTGGCATGGTCGCTGGAGATTCCACTGCTAGCCATCCCATCGCTGGACCTGATGGCCGCAGCGCTTCATGAGGAGCACCAACATCTGTCCAAACCGATTACCATTCGCTCTATGATACCGGCACGCGGCAGCGACGTGTATTCGGCGCGCTATGCGCTGACTGCAGTGGGCCTGAGGTGCCTCGAGATGCCCGAGATATTGAACCTTGATGAATGGAGTGCTTCGGAGGCCACCGACGTCGTTCTGGTCTCATCTTCTTCCCTGACTGAACGACTCACGGGAATAGCCGATATCTGCGTGCTGCCACCCCACAGCCGTTATGCCGCCCCGTTGGTGCGGAATCAGGGTGCTGCCTACCGCGTAGATGACGTATCTTCCTTCGAGCCGCACTACCTGCGCGCGTTTGAGGCGCGCCGACCGGCCAGGAGCATTTTCGATCGTCTCCCATTCTAGTTTCCACTCACCCTCTTCCAACAGTCATGTCCTGGTTCAAGCGTACCTCAGCAGGTATCAAGACAGCGTCCAGTGGACGAAACGATGTGCCGGACGGTCAGTGGATCAAGTGCGGCGGATGCAATGAAACCGTCAACCGCAGGGAAATTGAAAAGCAGCATCTTGTCTGTCCCAAGTGCGACTATCACTTCAAGATGTCGAGCATGCGCTATTTCGAATTGCTCTTCGATGGGGATTTCGAGGTATTCGATGACGATCTGGTATCCACCGATCCGTTGGGGTTCAAGGACAAAAAGGCGTACCAGGACCGTATCAAGGCCACCCGCGCTAAAGCCGGCATGAATGATGCCGCTAAAGCAGCCATAGGACAGATGGGCCAACACCAGGTGTCCATTGCTGCCATGGACTTCTCCTTTATCGGCGGCAGTATGGGGTCTGTGGTCGGAGAAGTCATTACGCGAGCCATTCGGCGAGGCGTCGAGCGCCGGATGCCGGTCATGGTCATTGCCCAGTCCGGTGGTGCCCGGATGATGGAGGGTGCGCTAAGCCTTATGCAGATGGCCAAAACCAGTGCCAATCTGACCCGTCTTCAGGATGTGGGAATGCCATTCATTGTTTTGTTGACCAACCCCACTACCGGTGGCGTTACGGCATCATTCGCCATGCTCGGTGACATTCACATCGCAGAGCCGGGAGCACTGATCGGATTTGCAGGACCTCGCGTAATCAGGGAGACCATGGGGCAGGATCTGCCCGAAGGTTTTCAGACGTCTGAGTTTCTGCTGGAGAAGGGCTTCGTGGATCTGATCATC